>CAYGJM010000061.1:0-9006 GCA_964350295.1 uncultured bacterium
GCTGTCACATGCTTTTGGATGCTCTCGATTTGTTTACAATCATTTTTTAAAGAATAGAACCGATGCATACTACGAGAAAAAAGAGAAGGTGAACTATCACAAAACAAGCCGGCTTTTAACGGATCTAAAAAATGATGAAAACTATTGTTGGCTCAAGGATGTTTCAAGTGTCACGCTTCAGCAATCACTAAGAGATCTTGACAAGGCATTCACAAACTTTTTTGCAGGTAGGGCAAAATATCCGAAATTTAAAAAGAGAAATGCCAAACAATCAGTTCGATATGTCAAATCAGGATTCACCTTCTCTAATGGAATTTTAAAGATTGCGAAAAACAAAGACCCTTTAGATATCCGATGGTCAAGAAAATTTTCCGGTGATCCTACTTCCGTAACCATTTCGAGGGATTGCTCGGAAAGGTATTTCGTTTCTTTTGCCATTGAAGAGCCGGTATATAACCTTCCCAAACTAAACAACACTATCGGCATAGACGTAGGGATTAAAGATGTTTTCGTAACATCTGACGGTTTTAGGTCAGGCTCACCTCAATACACAAGAAAGTATGAAGAAAAGTTAGCCAAGCGACAAAGACAACTGTCAAAAAAAGTGAAAGGCTCGAAAAACAGAGCTAAATCAAAATTAAAAGTGGCTAAAGTCCACACTAAGATTTCAGATAGCCGCAACGATTTTAACAATAAGCTAACAACAAAGCTAATAAGCGAAAACCAAGCAATAGCAGTTGAAAGTCTTAATGTTAAAGGCATGCAGAAGAACAAGAATCTCGCTAAATCAATAGCTGATTCAAGTTGGGGAGATTTCTTTAGAAAGCTTAAGTACAAAGCCGAATGGTACGGAAGAGAGCTTTTAGAAATTGATCGTTGGTTTCCTTCTTCTAAAAGATGCAGTTGTTGTGGTCATATCAATAATGGATTAAAGCTAAGCGATAGGATTTGGGAGTGTCCTTCCTGCAAGAAGATTCTTGACAGGGATATCAACGCTGCTAAGAATATTTTAACCGTCGGGCCGGCGGGGTTAGCCTTTGGAGAGAACGGAAGACTCGGCAACAATAATTTGTTGCAAAGCTGTTCTCTGTGAATTAGGAATCCCCCGGCTTTAGCCATGGGGAGTTGTCAAGAAATGATTCAGGTGGTGTGGGAGATGAATGATCCCGAGACGGCAAAAAGAGAAAAAAGAGCTTTGGATCAGGCTGAAGAAGAGCCGGGTTTCCCGGGAAGACTTTTGGATTATACTCAATATTTGCGTCGGTATATTCCGGAAAGCCGGTAAAATTTTCCTTATGATGTCTCTTTTTTTAAAGTTTTGGATCTTGACCGCATTAACACATTTTTAAGAAAACCAAAATATAATCCCGGGGGTCAAACAATACCCGGCTTTCCCGAATATAGCCCTTCGCTTTCATATAATCTTAATATGCTTTTTGTATTCTTGTGAGCATTGCGGTCTTAAGGAGAGTTTATTTTAATGGGCTTATTACAAGGTATATATAATTATTTTTATCCTCAGGTTCCGGTCACTCCGGAAGAGACGCCGGGAGGGAACATTCATAATTTTTCCGTCTATTCCGGTCGTCCCGAAGAGGCTTTTTATGTGATTTGTAGGGAAGGAAACATCATTGATCTGAAGAATTTTTTTACATGGTTTCCCGATTTCGATCTAAAAAAGGCCTATGGAATGTTATTGATATACCAAGGTGACGAGAATCTTGATGACATGTATCGGGTTATCCTCGAAAAACCTCATTTTGCTCCGAACGAGTTGATACCGGTAATGGGAGGAATACCCTTACTTAATTTTTTTATTCTTCTTACAAGACCGAATCTCGTCACGGAGCTTTTACGGAACCCTAAGATCGATCCGAATATTGTATGGGACGGACGTTCCCCTTTGCATATGGCCGTTATGGAGCAAAATACGGAAATAATCAAAGCTCTTTTGGAGCGCAGGGATATCGATATCGATATTCTTGATCGGGAGGGACGCAAACCCGATGAATTAGCCCTTCTTTGTCCGGATCCGGTCAAGCGAGCGAAAATGGTCGATTTGATCCGAGGATTTCGGAGTGCCTTGCCTTTCAAGAGACCGAATTATTTTTCGGGTAGAGTATGAAGGTAGGAGCGACCGTTTTTTCTTCCGAAATGCCGGAAAGATTCGAGAATCTCGGATCGACGAGCACCATGCGTGTTTTAAACGATAGCCGGGGAAGGAAATTTCTGGAGGATTGTTTAGAAGGAAACGTCAGCGGTATTCGGGAAGTTTTTTGCGAAAAACGATCCAATGTGCAAACCGATCTGATGCGGGAAATGATTACTTCCCTATTACGCGATCCGGAGTCCGTTACCTTTCATATCCTTTTCGGAGAAGACGGATCGAAAATAAGAAAGGTAACGTTTCGAGGAAAAGAATACGACTTGGATTTCCTTCTCCGAAAAATAAAATGGGATTTTTTGTATCTTTCTTCCGAAGAGCTGGATCTGTATCGTTCCCTATACCCTCGCTTTGCGGATCAAGGTATGGATAGGACGAGTTATTTTTCCCCCGACCGATATAATTTTCTCCATGTCGGAGAAAAGGAAGCCGTGAATTTATATACGACGTCCGTCGGATTTCGCATCAATTCTTTTTTGAGGGGACGTTGGGAAAAAACCGATTCCTACGGAGAACTATTATTGCATACGGCCGTTATTTGCAGTGCCTTGAATAAGATTCCTTTTTCGGAAGGCTCCTATCTCTATCGCTCTCTGTATTTCGAGGAGGGGGCGGGTTCTCCGGAAACGTATGTTATGCAATCGACGGGAGAAAAGAGTTATAAGGAACCCGGTTTTACGAGCCTTTCGCAAAAGAAAATCACCTATGGCCGAAATGCCGAATGGAAAAAAATTTATGTCCGGACATTAGCAAAAGATATCAGCGGTCTTTCGGCAATTCCCGAAGAACGGGAATACTTGGCCCTTCCGGGTATGAAAGAGAAGTTTATAAAAGGCGTTTTGCTTCAAGACGAGAATCGGATCGTATTTTTAGTCAAAGAGGTTTCAAAAAGAAAGGGTCTTTATTAACCCTTTCGTAAGGCCCTTGCAATCAATTCCGATAAATCGGGAGTACCTCCCTCTTCCTTTATGATTTTTTCGACCGATTTTTTGGCTCCCGCAAGGGGAAAGCCTAAGTTCATCAATGCTCGGACGGCATCTTCTTTCAGCTTGGCATCGGGCCCTTCCGGCTCTCTCGGAGAGAAAGACGAGAGACGATCTTTCATATCCAATACGAGCCGACGGGCCGTTTTCTCTCCGATACCCGGAGCTTTCGAAAGGAGGTAGATATCGCCTTCAATAACGGCTTGTTGCAGGTCGGTAACGGAAAAACGGCTTAATAATCCCAAGGCGGTTTTCGGACCGATTCCCGAAACGGAGAGCAGGAGTTCAAAAATTTCGGAAGCGGAGCGATCGACAAAGCCGTAAAGCGTTTGTGCATTTTCTCGGATCACGAACGAGGTCCACAAGGTCAGTTCTTCTCCGACGGAAGCCGAAACGGTATTCGGAGGGATCATAATTTTATAACCGATACCGGATACGTCCAGGACGGCATATAAAGGTTCTTTTTCGGCAAGAATGCCGCGCATGTAAGCAAACATTACGATCTCCCGACGGGTTGAAAGGTTTTTCCGCAATGAACGGAGTGGATGTGACACAAGGCAACGGCCAGGGCATCGGCTTCGTCTTCTTCGGGGAGTTCTTCGAGATGAAGGAGAAGCCGAATCATTTTTTGTACCTGTTGTTTTCCGGCATGTCCTTTTCCGACGACGGCCCGTTTCGTCGTCGTCGGAGAATACTCCTTGACTTCGATATTTCTTTTGGCCGCGGCCAATACGCAGACACCTCTGGCCATACCCAATTTGATGGCACTCTGCACGTTCTTCCCGACGAATTGCGTTTCTATGGCCAAGACTCCGGGTTGATATTTGAGCAGCAGTTCTTCCAGGGCCGAGAAAATGGCATGATACCTTTGCGGCAGCGGAGCTTTGGGAGAGGGGCGTATCGTTCCGTAGTCAACCGCCGAAGAAAGGGAATTTCGGTATTCGATAACGGCAAAGCCCGTAATCAGCGTTCCGGGATCGATACCGATGACGATCATAAGGATTTCCGTGCGGGTAACTTGTTTTTTTAATGATTTGTAAAAAGAGGACTTTAGCGTAAAGTGGTTTGCGAAAGCAAGGAAGTTTTCATGTCAACTTTTCAAAAGGCCTCCGTGCAGCGAGTCGTTATCCGTTTGCCGAATTGGATCGGAGATGCGGTCATGGCGGCACCCGTTATTCGAGGCATTGTCGGAAATTATCCCGAAGTTGATTTATTGGGGAACGGTTCCGTTATCGATCTTTATCGAGAAGAACGAGGGATACGTAATTTTCTTCTTTTGAAAGAGGGAAGGGAAATGCGTGATATTCTCGCAAAAAATTGTTATGATTTAGGGGTTTTGTTGACGAACTCCTTTTCTTCCGCATACCTTTTTCGGCGAGCTCGGATTCCCTATAGAGTCGGTTTGGTAAAGGACTTTCGTTCCTTCCTTTTAAATAGAAAGGAAAAATATCCGACAATCGAAGAGCATATGACGGACACGTATCGGCGTATTCTTCGCCTAATCGGCTCGGAAAATAAAGAAGATCCCGAGCTGCTCTTGACGGAAGAAGAGAGAATTGCCGCTCGAGAGAATCTGATGCGGAAGGGTGTCGGTGCGGAAGATTGTTTGATCGGCATCAACCCGGGAGCGGCCTTCGGTCCCGGAAAATGTTGGCCGGAGGAGAACTTTTACCGACTGGGGAAAAAATTACTCGAGAATCCGAAAAACGTTTTGATTTTTTTCGGCGATCGGAACGGTGAAGAGAAAGTAAAAAGAATTACGGATTCTCTTTCCGGACGAGTGATTAATTTAGCCGGAAAAACGACGATTCGGGAATTCATGGCTTATATTCGGTGTTGCCATCTGTTTTTAACGAATGACAGCGGGCCGATGCACGTGGCCTGTGCCTTGGGAGTACGAACGTTAGCTCTGTTCGGTTCGACCTCTCCGGAGAGAACGGGTCCCTATCGCTCGGGGGCCTACCTCTATAAGAAGGTCTCTTGTTCGCCTTGTTTTCGCAGAGTGTGTCCGATTGATTTTAAGTGCATGCGCTCCCTTTCCCCCGAAGAGGTTTGCGATCGTTTGATTCTTTTAGGGGAGGGGAAGGATGTTTCGACCGAAGTTGGCCTTTGTCGGTAGGCAATATCATCAGAAGACGAAGAGCGATCAATTCATGATCGACTTGTTACGTTCTTTTTGCGAGGTTCGTATTTTTCGACGAGAGCAGTATTCCCCGAAAGGACTGGTCCGGCATATCCGAGATTTCGCTCCGACCTATGTTTTTTATTGGTGTCTTCCTCCTTCGGTAAAAGAACATCTGTTTCGTTTGAAATGTCGGAAGCATATTTGGGCTCCGATGTGGGACGGTTTTAAGGAGCTTCCTCGGAGAAAGGAAAAGGTTTTTTCTTTCTTCGGGGTAAAAGTAATTTGTTTCAGCAAGATTTTGCACGACTATTTTTCGAGAATCGGTTTGTCGACTCGTCATGTTCGCTACTTTCCCGAACCGCATCTTCCCTTCGAAGGGAAGAAGAAGGGGCCCTATACCGTTTTTCTTTGGCAAAGAGAAGAGAAAATCTCTCCGGAAAATATCGTTCGTTTGATCGGATCGGAACAAATTGAGAAAATCATTTACAAGAGTGAAACCGGCGAAGAGCCGCCCCGGCTGCCGTTTCCCGTTGAAAGACTGCCCGACTGGGTTTCTCGCGAGGTTTATCTCGAAAAAATGAAGGAAGCTGATTTCTATATTGCGCCCCGAAGCGCCGAAGGGATCGGATTCGGCTTTTTGGAGCCGATGAGTTTCGGAAAAGTCGTTTTTGCTTATGACAATGCAACGATGAATGAATATATCGTCCCCGGTAAAAACGGTTATCTTTTCGACGATCGCTTCCTGTTGGAAGAACCTTTGCGATCTCCGGCGGAACTGTTGCCCTATATGAAAAAATATGCAGAATCGTATCGCCATGAATGGTCGGAAGCCGTTTCGACCGTTCGCTCATTTGTGGAGGGGTAGGATGCAGGCATTTGTATTGGCCGGAGGTTTGGGAACGCGATTGCGATCGGTGGTGGCCGATCGACCCAAGCCGATGGCCCTCGTGAACGGGGAACCCTTTTTGGTTCTTTTGATGCGTTATTGGGAAAATCGGGGAGTCCGTCGGTTTTTTTTATTGACCGGTCATTTGTCAAAAATGATAGAAGATTACTTTTCCGGAGACCCTCGCGTGCAAATCATTCGCGAAGAAAAGGCTTTAGGGACCGGGGGGGCTTTTTGCAACGGGATCCGACGGGCAAAAGGATTGAAAAACAGGTTTTTATTATTGAACGGAGACTCTTTTTCTCCTTTACTTCTCGATGATATGGAAAACTTTCATAACCGTCGCCAATCCGGAGTAACGATGGCCGTGACCGAACGAATACCCGGAGGACGCTATGGCGGAGTCCGAACGAATGAAGATTTTCGCATTCTTTCGTTTTCCGAAAAAGAAGAGAACGAGACCGGCTTGATGAATACCGGAATCTATCTGATTGAAAAAAAAGTAGCGGAAGAGACGATTTTTTCTTTCGGCGATCATTTTTCTTTGGAACGGGAATGGTTCCCTCGGCTGACTCATTCGGATATTTCTTTTTCGGCCTATCGGCACGAATGCCCTTTCATCGATATCGGGGTGCCGGAAGATTATGTCCGGGCTTCTTCTTTTTTTCGGGAGAGGCAAGTATGCTCTTTCGTCGAACCTTAAAGAAGAGGGGAAGACGGATCCTCATTTCCAGTCTTCACCATTTGGGAGATTTCGTGGCGAAGATTCCCTTGATAAAAATTATCAAGCGACACGATCCGGAAGCGCATATAACGATTTTGGGTTGTCGTTACGTCGAGCCTCTCGTGCGTTATATAGGGGAAGTCGATGCTTTCTTCGATGCCGAGACTTTTTTCTTTCGCAAAGAAGCATCGATCGTGCAAACGTTGCGGCAGATGAATTTGGACGTATGCATTCACTTACTGAATGTCGTTCGTTTCTACGGTCCGGACCTTTTTCTTTATCTGAAAAAAGCAGGCGTTCCCGTAAGAATCGGAAATATTCATCGAAAGTTGGGGAATCTTCTTCTTCGAAAAACGATGGACGTAACGCATAATCTCCATCGGCCGAGATCGATTCCGAACCTGCATGAGTTTTTGTGGCATTTGCAAGTCCTTCCCTTTCTTTCGATCCGTCGTCGATATAGTTCGGAAGAAGTCGAAGAGCTATTGCCGATCGATATCTCGGATATCTCGGATTCTAAACAAGAACCCCTGGCTTCCGGGAAATTCAATCTTCTCATCCACCCCGGTTCTTTAAAAAATGCCAAGGAATGGCCCAAAAAGAATTATCGAGCTCTTCTTTCTCGTTTGGATACCGAAAAAATACGGGTTATCGTTACGGGATCGCAAGAGGAGAGATTGGCCTATGCCGATATCCTCCCTTCCGATGAACGGATTTATAATGCCATGGGACGTCTCTCCCTGATTGAATTGATTGAACTCATTCGAGGAGCGGATGCCATTCTGGGAAGCAGTACGGGACCGATGCATATTGCTTCCTTATTTCGGAAGAAGATTTTGACTCTTTTTGCCGATGAATTTCCGATCGGGGCTTCGACCTGGAGGCCTTTGGGAAAGGATTCGCGGATAATAAGCGTGAAAAACATTTGTGAAGCCTGTCGTTGTAAATTGAGCTTCGTCGATCCGAGACTTTGTCGTTGTATGGAAGATATATCCGTCGATAGGGTGTATGAGGTTATTCAATCCTGGACGGAACATGCGCCTTTTATTTGATACGAGAGTTTTGGAAGCGGCCTATTCCGGCGGAGAAGAGGCGCATAAAACGGGTATTTTTCGTTGCTTCCGTCATTTGATTTCCTCCTTGAGAGAAAAAACGGACATCCGTTTTTTCTTCGAAAAAGAAGAGATTTATCGTCGTTTGTCGCATACCGAATGCGGATCATTATGGCAAAATCCTCCCTGTTTTCCACAAGGCTTTTTTCAAGAATGGCGGAGGGAGATGCAAAGAAGATTTTTTTCCGGGCGACGGGATTATGATCTCTTTTATTCTCCCTATCACCCGATTCCTTCATCGATACGGAAGAAAAAAGGAATTACGTTTACGACCGTACACGATCTGATACCGGTCCGGTATCCGCAATTTTTTCCCGTTGACAAACGGCCTTTTTTTGATCGAATTTTTAAAAAATCCGGACCGAAGGATTATTTTTTTGCCGTTTCCGAAGCAACAAAAGCTGATATTCTCCACTACTATCCGATCGATCCCGATCGGATTTTCGTTAATCCCAACGGGGTCTCCGGAGAAATTTTTTATCCGGAAACACCTGAAAGGATCGAAGAGGTACGACGAAAATACGCCCTTCCGGAGATCTATTTTTTAAGCCTTGCTACTTTGGAGCCTCGTAAAAACCTCTCCCTTTTGATCGATGCGTTTCACCGTCTTTCGGAAGAAGCTCCCTCCATGACGGCCCTTCCGGTATTGTGCGGTCCTTCGGGATGGGGAGATAGCGATACGAAGGAAAAAATAAGGAAATGCCGAGGAATTCGTTATTTGGGTTTCGTTCCGGACGAGGATTTAGCCGCTCTTTATTCCGGAGCGGCGGCATTTATCTATCCTTCCTTTTACGAAGGGTTCGGTCTTCCTCCGTTGGAAGCCATGCGTTGCGGAACCCCGGTTATCGTTTCGAATACCTCTTCCCTGCCCGAAGTTGTCGGAGAAGGGGGGCTTTATATCGATCCTCGCAGCAGAGATGATTTATCGAATGCCGTTCTCGAATTGTATAAAAATGAAGACTTGCGAAAAGATCTGGGGCAAAAGGCGTGTCGCCGCGCCGAACGATTCGAC
>CAYGJM010000062.1:0-1175 GCA_964350295.1 uncultured bacterium
CTTGGCAAATTATGAAAAAGAAGTAAAGCAGTAAGAGGTTATTGTGAGACATCGAAAAGATACCTTTAAAATCGGAAGGACAGGGTCCCATAATCGTTGTATGTTGGCGAATATGTTAAAGTCTTTGGTAGAACATGAGCGTATTGAAACGACGCTGACAAAGGCAAAGGAATTGCGACGACATGCCGAAAAATTGATAACGATTGCAAAAAAACAGGATTTAGCTTCTCGAAGAAGAGCCATTGCAAAATTAATGATTACTTATAATCATTTGACTCCCAAAGAGGAGAGAGCCGTAAAAAAAGGAGATCTTTCTTCTTACAATACCGATCGTAAGGTAATAGGGAAGTTGTTCGGTCCTTTAGTGGAGCGTTTTAATAATCGTCAGGGAGGTTATACCCGCATTATTAAAAAAGGATGCCGCGTCGGAGATCGAGCACCGACTTGTTTTATCGAATACATCGCGGAATAATTTCTTGTTTTTCTCATAAAAAAAAGGCACCATACTCTTGTGGTACGGTGCCTTTTTTATGTCTTCTTTTTTGCTGAAAGTAAAGTCTCTTTTTTATTTTTTCCAAAAGAGAAAAATTCTGGATGATATTACTTTTTCTTTACCTGCAGGAAAGATCCTGGGAGTCATCGGTCCGACAGGAGCCGGAAAAACGACTCTTGCCGGGTTGATTGCGGGAATGTTGCCTTCCTGCCCGGGAATGATCTTCTATCATTCTTCTCTTCTTATACCCCAACCTCATCGAAAAAGAAGAACAAAAATTCAAAACATCGGCTATGTCACGCAAAATCCTTATGAATCCTTACACCCGAAACAAAAGGGGATAAGCATCGTAACGGAGCCCTTGGAAGTATTATATGACTATAACAAGCAGCAAAGAGAAGACAAAATGGAAAGTCTTTTCGCGCTCATGCATCTTCCCCTTCGGGTAGCCGATCTCTATCCTCATCAAATGAGCGGTGGCCAAAGACAAAAAATAGCCATTATTCGAGCTCTTGCGCTCTCTCCGAAATTATTGATTTGTGATGAAATACTATCGGCATTGGATACCCCCGTTGCCGAACGGATTATTCTATCTTTACGGGAGATTCAAAAAAAGTCGGGGATAACGATCGTTTTTATTACGCATGGCCTACATGCCGTACGGTTTCTTTGTGATGAGGTC
>CAYGJM010000062.1:1185-8930 GCA_964350295.1 uncultured bacterium
ACGGAGGGAAAGTGATAAGCAATACCGAAACGGAACTTTTTTTTAGCCGTCCCGATCGAGAAATTACTCGAAAATGGGTGAATGCTTACCGAGTTTTGTATGCGAATACGCCCGAAACGAACAAGTGATAGACTCTCTTTTTGTTTCGGGCATACTTTTTCTTTATGGGGCTACTTCGAGGACATAGTAAGCCGGAAAGGCAAAACCGTGATTATCTCTTTCCACGATTTTTAGAACGATTTCCTTCCCCACTTTTTCTTGAAGATTGACATGGGTACTGTAGAGATAAGCGACCGTTTGACCGTTTTGTGTCAAAAAGAAGTCGCCCGGTTTATTTTTTAAAACACTCGTAAAAGGCTCTACGATCCCTTTAATTTGTTTGGAATTTAATAGCTCTTCCGAATAAAACTCCGTAAGATTTTTTTCGGGATGATTGCTATTCCAGGACTGGAAAAGACCGTATTCCAAAGGTTCCCAAACTCTCATCTTATCGGTAAGATCCTTCGGCTTGGGTAAGGCAACGGCCGAGATCTCTTCATCGGAAGAGAAAGAAAAGGTATCTTCCGAAAGGTCTTGAGCGGTCACGTTTTTCGAAGATAATTTTGCATGAACGGACTTAGACTCGGGAAGAGAAGTCTCGCTCTTACTTTCCAGGAAGGCGATTTTTTTGTCGCAGTATTGCTTTTGCAATTCCTGGAGAGACTCCTTTGCTTCCGCTTTTATGTTTTCTAATTCGGGATATTCTTTAATGACGCGCTGATAGTTATTCGTAATTCTTGAAATATCCATTTCTTCAAAGGGTTTGCGAAATTCGGTTTGGCTCAATAAGTGAGCAGTGGCCAAAAGTTGTTTGGCCTCTCCCGTGCGCTCTTCAAAGCGCTCGACATAGTCGACGGACCCGATATTTTCGATATATTCTTTGGCTACCCAAAAATAAACTCCTTTGGGAACGTCGATCGTAAACCACTTGGAGTGGGTTTGATTCTTCAAAACGTCCACTCTGTCTCCGGAATTGTATTGGGCGACGACGGGAGATTCCAAATCGGGTTGCAGGCGGACGTTCACGTGATCGGCTTCTACGGTGTTATCCAAGATAAATGTTCTGTAAACAAAGGCTTTACAGTCTTTCGGAGGGGCAATTCCGTAATAACCGTTTTCATCCGCCATAATGGCCAGGATTTCTCCTCGATTTAATTCGCGGATGATATGCCCTTCGAGATTCGGCTGAAGTCTCAAACGTACTTTTTCAGCCATGATCTTTCCGGAAAAGGGAACGAAAGGATGATTCTTAATCTCTTTCTGAACGGCAGCGGCGGGCGGGGGCGTTTTTGCGGTTAAAGCACAGGGCGCCACAAAACACAGAGATACAAACGGAACGAAAAATTTCATATCGCACAACTCCTAAAAGTCCTCTTTGGTTACGAAACACCTAATGTATGACTTTCGGAGTTTTTTCTAAAGATTTTTTTCGGGAAGGTCCGCTTTTTGTTTACGTATTTAAAACGGCCTTGATATGCTCGCAGCTTTTTTGTCCGCAGGTACATCCCAGAGGTTCACCCAAATAAACGCTGTATTGTTCCTTATCGTCCAGCGGATTGGTGACCGTATATAGCCGATCGCCGCTTTGGATAATATCCCAGGTTTTAAAGCGAAGGTCCTCTTCCGTAACCGGTTCTTCCGCTTCCGAGGCGGGAAGGTCCCCTTTCAGGGCTCTGGCAATTTGGCAGTGCGTGCAATTGCAGTGGGGTTCCGGTTTCAATTCGAGAGAAAGCGATCGATCGGCTCCCATAATTTTAGAAACCGCCGATATTTTTTCCAATACTTCCGGAGGAAGATTCGGGGCATCGGATTGGGAAGGGTTATGTTGCATGGCCGCACCCAGTCCTTCAAGAGCAACGCCGAATTTCATCGGGAAACCGAGGCCGACCATATTTTCCGCATTGACCGGATTAACTCCGAAAAAAGGATTTGCATGATCTTCTTTTTTCTTTTTTTCCGTTCCTGCGAGAATCCGTGAATGAGTGCGAAAGATTTTTTCGAGAACCTCTTCGGAGAGATTCGGAATTTTGATTAGGGTTCCGTTGTGCAAAGACAAAATCAGAAAGAGCCTTGCCGGGTCTCCTTCCGCGTGTACCGAAGCGATATGGTCCCAGCTCGTAGAGACATAGGGGGGAAGACTCAAAATTTTTTCGTTAATGATGAATTGCATGGATGCAACCTCCGTTATGGATAGAACTGCTTTTATTACTTACTGACACCATTATAAAGTATTTTTACAAAAAAAACAATAGTTTTAGCAATGAAGAAGTTTGGTTGCAAATTTATTTCTTAACATTCTTATTAGGAGTTATTTATATTTATTTTATAGAGGGGGATTTTTTTCTTGGCGACAATCTTTTTTTTCAATAACGTTTGGATTTTTACCTTAATTATCGGAGAAGCAACGGATGTACCGAAAAACCTACATATTGGACACCAACGTATTGTTGTATGACCCTACGGCATTGGAAAATTTTGAAGAGTGTGAGGTTGTTATTCCTTTGGCCGTGATCGAGGAAATGGATGCCATGAAACGATTGCCTACCGATATCGGACGTAATGCGAGGGCTTTGATGCGAGCCTTTGATAAAATCAAGGAAAAATATACGCAGACCGATTTGGTACGCGGTGTCGAGTTGGAAAATAAATGTCTGATCAAAATTTTTTCCGGGCATAAAAATGAAGTGAACGGTCATTTTTATTTGGATAAGCATTCCAAAAAAAATCACGTTCTTTATGCAGCCTATTTAATTGCTCGAGAAAATAAGAACGTCGTATTGATTTCAAAGGATTTTGCCACTCGTCTCAAAGCACAGATGATCGGAGTACATGCCGAGGATTATAAAAGACTTTCCGTCTCCCTTACGGAGTTATATACGGGTTTACAAAGAAAAAAAATGGAAAAAAAGGAAAGCGATCTCTTCTTAAAGGACGGGATGATACCTTGGCAGGAGGGAAGTATCGTCAATAATGAATATTGTCATATGACCGGAGAAGACGATACCGAAATTTTGGCCCGTTATGATTTCGGTAAAAAAAGTCTGGTAAATCTCAAGCCTTTACCCGGGGATCTTTGGGGAATTAAACCGAGAAACAAGCAACAAAGATGTGCCGTCGATCTTCTTTTGAGAGATGATATCAAACTCGTTACCTTGGTCGGACAGGCGGGTACGGGAAAAACTCTTTTGGCCTTGGCCTGTGCTCTTCGAAAGGTATTTGACGAATCGCAATATGCAAAGATTTTAGTGAGTCGACCCATCGTTCCTTTGGGTAAGGATATCGGTTTTCTTCCCGGAACGAAGGAAGAAAAGCTCTTTCACTGGATGCAACCGATCTACGACAATCTCGAATATTTGTGTCGTTCGAATATCGGTATCCAGGAAGCTACGGAAAACTTACGTTGGATCAAGGAAAGCGGTAAATTAGAGATGGAGGCCGTGACCTATATTCGCGGAAGAACTCTTCCCAAAATGTTTATGATTATCGATGAAGCTCAAAACTTGACTCCGCATGAAGTCAAGACCATTATTTCCCGGGCAGGCGAGGGGACGAAAGTGATCTTGACGGGAGATCCTTCACAGATCGATAACCCCTATTTGGATATGGACGGTAACGGTTTGACGTATGTTATTTCCAAATTTCGAGGGCATCGCATTTACGGACACATGACTTTTGACGTCACCGAAAGATCGGAGCTTTCTTCGTTAGCTGCGGAAGTACTTTAATTCGAACAGGTGTAGACGAAAGCGGGCGGGAGATTGGCCAGGGTAAACGATTTCAGAACGTTCGTAAAGGAATGTTTTAAAATGCGATCGGATCGGAGGGTGTATTGAAATTGGACGTATGGGGCATGTTCCTTTAAAACGGTCGTAATCCCGGAAAAAATGGACAACACTTCCTTGCGGGGAAAATTGGCCAGGGGAAGACCGGAAATAACGGCATCGATCGTGTTTTCTCGGATGAGTTCGGGCAGTGCGCAGACATTTCCTTCAATGATCGTCAGTTTTTTCGAGGTGCGAATTTTTTTTAATCGCGAGCAGAATTCGGGATTGATTTCCACGCAAACGAGATGGGCGTCCTTTTTCATTCGTTTTAAAATTTCTTTTGTCATGCACCCCGTTCCCGGCCCGAGCTCCAATAAGAGGTCGGTTGTTGAAAAATCGATTTTTTCCAGCATTTTATGGGTCAAACTTTTTGAGCTCGGGATAATGGAACCCGTATGCTTAAAGTCTTTGAGAAGACTTTTGAAGTAAAGGAAACAGGTACTCATCGCAAAAAAAAAACTCCGAAAAACGTGCCGGACATAAAAACAATTTTTTGTTATTATGTCAAGATAAATACGGGGGTGTAATGGCTTCGACCGGGAGTTGAAGTATTGATTGCATGCGGAGGATGTCAGTTGGCCTCCTTAATCATCTGATAAAAACACAATTGCCAAAAAGCAATCTAAAGTAGTGTCCGTCGACTTCACAGCCGACTACGCTATGGCTGCCTAGTCTTAACCGATTAGAAAGCTCGATGATCCGGATTTGGACCGAGGATTTCGGAGTCATCGTCATGATCTCGGTATGAGTTAGGGTCGTTTGTCTTCTTGGATCCTAATTCGAGATGAAAGAGGATAGGTACGTTTTGTATGGGGCATCTTGCACGGAAACGGACCTTATAATCTCAAGGTGCTAAGCATGTAGAGGTCAATATGGGGATTGCTCGGGACGAGAGTTCGATTCTCTCCACCTCCATTTTGATCGGATGATTCCGAGATGAAGCAGGAAAGGCCTCAAGCCTTTCCTTTTTCATTTTCGGCTACCTACTACAGGTATGCCAAAAATAAAATTCACTCGAACTCCCGCCGCTCAAAACGGAGGCAAGCCTCCAAGACGTTTGTTTTACAAAATCGGCGCAGAGGTGGCAACCTCCAAAATAATAATCGTATGGTAAAATGACAGAGCGACCAAAAATCCCTAAAGACCTAGAAAGAAAGGTTAAAATTGAAGCAGGACACCGATGTGCAATCCCAACCTGCAAATTCCCACGAGTTGAAATAGCACACATAACCCCTTGGGCTGAAGTAAATGAGCATAAATTTGAGAATTTAATAGCACTTTGTCCAAACTGCCATGAACTATTCGATAAAGATAGGAAAATCGATCGTAAATCAATGTTGATTTACAAACAGAATCTTGGGCTTCTCAACAGTCGGTATGGGGAATTTGAACGAAGAATATTGGATCTTTTTTGCGAGGATCAACGTGCAAATGCGATTCGATTAGCAGGCTTAAGTGAAATACAGGTATTTTACCTTCTGAAAGATGGATTACTCCAAAAGAATGGTAAAGATAGTGGAGTTAAATCTTCCGGAGTACCAACTTGGGAAGAATATCAGTTAACTGCCCAAGGTAAGACCTTTATTGAAAATTTGAGACAGGCACACGTGCTTGAATAAAATCCAACCAAAGTTTCTGAAGACCCCTTTCTTATTTTTATATCTCATTTACTTACAAAGAATTAATCGCTAACGATCTTTTGCTAGGAAGTTCTTGACTTCCTAGGTCTTCCGTGTTAACTTCCTAGTAAAATTAAAAATTTGGGTATTGAATGCTTGAAGAGTTTCTTAGCCAAAATGAAGGAAAGACTCTCGAGTTCAAAGAGAATACGAATAACCTAAAAGGCATTATTAAGTCTATCGTTGCATTTGCAAATACGGCAGGCGGTGTTATCCTTATCGGTATTAAAGATCACAGTAAAGAAGTTATTGGCCTAGAAGATCCTTTGCTGGAGGAAGAAAAAATCGTAAATGTAGTTGCAGATAGCATCAGCCCTCTTATGATCGCCTCGATAGAAATTACTTCTTATAGAAACAAAGAACTCCTTGTGATTCGAATTCCTCATATAGCCGGCCCATATTATCTAAAAAAGGATGGAGAAGAGCAGGGTACATACATTCGATTGGGTTCTACAAATCGTAAAGCTGATCTGGAAACGATAAAAACCCTTCGGTTATTTGCTTCAAATGTTGCATTCGATGAACTTCCTTCAAAAGGAAGGATAGATGAAACTTATTTAAAAGAGACATTTCAGAGCATTGGTAAACATCCGACCAAAAAGCAGTGTGAGATGCTAGGAATTTACTCTGAACACTTTGGTGAAATTAAGCCTTCTATCGGTGGGATTTTACTTTTTAGTAACAAACATACTGAAATCCTCCCTGACTCTGTCATTCGATGTGCATATTTTAAGGGAAGCTCAAAAGAAAAAATCCTCAACCACACGGACATCACAGCCCCACTTCCTTCAGCCGTAGAAGAAATTATCGACTTTATCGAAAAACATTCCACAACAGAAGCTGTCATTGGAAAAATCAAAAGAATTGATGTCCCCCAGTATCCTTCTGAAGCTCTTCGAGAATTAGTGATCAATGCCTTAGTGCATGCTGATTATTCCATGAAAGGGTCTCAGATCCAAGTGGCTCTTTTTTCCGACCGTATTGAAATTACTAATCCCGGAGGACTTCCTTTTGGACAAACTATAGAAAAGGCTCTCTCTGGATACTCGCGTTTAAGAAATCATGTTATTGGTCGCGTCTTTAGAGAACTAAAATACATAGAACAGTGGGGCTCAGGCCTACAGAGAATTCGTGCTATTTGTGAGAAATTAGGACTAAAACCCCCTAAATTTGAAGAACGTGACAACCATTTTAGAGCGATTTTATATTCTACAAAGGAAAATCATGAAAAATACTCTCGAAATGAACAGGTCTTGATTAACTATTTGGTAAAACACGGCACAATCCAAACGTCACAAGCTGCTAAATTATGGAAATTATCGGATCGAGCCACAAGAACGCGTCTCTCAAAAATGCTGCAAGAAGGAATCATTACCCGTATTTCAACTTCTCCAAAAGATCCCCATGCTGTGTATATTTTAAAGAAAAATTAAACGCCTTCTTCCAATCAAAAGCACTGAATGCGTCTCTCCACCTCTAAAAACAAAGGAGTTAATTTTTTGGCTCCTTTTTTTATATTCCTAAAATTTCGCTAATAGATATCATCTTCCTCACTTGTCAGTAATCAGAGAGATGTATGAAAAAATTAGTGATCGGGATTTTTTTGCTTTCAGCTTCTATTCTTTCTTCAGAAGAAAATCAAAATAATAGCAAACGCTTTTTCCAAGCGAATCAAAAACAGCCCTATCACTTATCTATTGGAGCTGTGCTTTTTGACCACAATGGACATATCGCATGTCATCATTTTAAAGAAATTTTAGGCCATAAAGACATTTACATTTTGATGCGAGAAAGCATGGAGAATAAAGAAACTCCCTTAGAGACTTTACATCGAGGGCTGAAGGAGGAATTTGGAGCTACCGCACAACCTGTTATTTTCCTGGGCAGTCTATCTGGGTATCTTCCCGATTCTCGCCTTCCTTTCGAAAAAACGACACTGTACATTGCCTGTCAGACGATACAATGGAATCCAGAGAATCGAGATTTTACTGATCCGGAAGCTGAGAGTACCATTGAATGGCTCGAACCGGCTACCTTAATTTCATTGATGGAACGACAAGGAGTCAGGTTTCAACACAGGGTAGACGTGGATGAGTCAGAAATGATCAAGCGAGCAATTCCTTATATTCGGCAGAAATTGGGGCAAACCTCCTGCAATCAAAAGTTCTGAACGCGTCTCTCCACCTCCAACGTTACCAAACAT
>CAYGJM010000063.1:0-8580 GCA_964350295.1 uncultured bacterium
TACGCAGGCCGGCTTGGAAACGGTCGTTTATCCCTATTACGATCCCGAACATCATTCCCTGAAAATGGAGGAATTAACAAAGACTCTGGAAAAAGCAGCCCCCCATTCGGCCGCCCTTTTTCAGGTGTCCTGCCATAATCCGACCGGGCGAGACCCTTCCGAAGAGGAGTGGAAGACCATCACCGGTATTTTGAAAGAGAAAAAAATTATTCCCGTTTTGGACTCGGCTTATCATGGACTCGGAGATGGCCCGGAAAAAGATCTTTGGTCCCTGCAACATTTTATAGCAACTTTTGACCAACTGTTCCTTGGTTATTCCTTTGCCAAAAATCTCGGTCTTTACGGAGAGCGCACGGGTCTCTTTCTGGCCGTCGATCATACCCGAAAATACCTCTCTCAAATTGCCTCGAACGTAAAAGTAGATATTCGAAGTATGTATTCCAACCCTCCGCTGCACGGAAGCGAAATCGTAAAAACCGTTTTTTCTTCTTCGGAACTCAAGATGATGTGGCTTGACGAGCTAAGATCGATTCGAGAAAGATTGCAAGGTCTGAGGGCCTCTCTCGTTATGGCCTTAAAAAAATATCCCCGTCTCGGAAATTTTGATTTTGTCCTCCGGGACAAAGGCCTTTTTTCCATGTTGGGTTTTGATGATAAGACGGTAGAAAAATTACGAACCGATTTCGGCATTTATCTCGTTGACCACGGTCGAATAAATATAGCGGCTCTTTCATCGAAAAATATCGATTACATCGCAAACTCCATTCATTCCGTTCTTTCTCATGCGTAAACACGGATATCGACTTTATCTCCTCATCCTTTGCGGCATCGGACTCGTTATTTTTTTCCCGAAAACCTTTCGAAACCGACTGCAACTACTCGCTATACGCCCTTTTTTCTCTTTTTCTCGCATAACCCGAATAAAACAAAAATCCCCTTCCCCTCTTCCGGAAATACAAAAAAAATCTCCCGAATCTCTTTGTTTTTTTCACGGAACGTTGGCCCGGATCATTTACAGAAGCTCCTCGGCATGGGATCGTTATTTTTGGATAGACCTGGGGAAAAAAAATAATCGGGAGAAAACGGTCATACGTCTTTTTTCTCCGGTATTGGTAAACGGAACCCTGATCGGTATCGTGGACTATATTGCGGAAAAACAATCACGCGTCAAATTGATCACGAATGCCCGTCTCACCATTCCGGTCCGAGTGCTGCGCAAGGAAGGTATCGACCCGAAAACCAATCTCTCCTTGGATCATTTACTTTCTCTGCAAAGCGTCCGACAAAATGCCCCCCTATATGAAGAACTCACCCGAATGAAAACCGAATTATTATCTGCGGAACAAGGCTACTTCCCCGGAAAAGGAGAGCTCTCCGGTTCTTCGGGTTCTCTTTGGAGATCCGATCCTAAATTATTGTCCGGAAAGGGTTTTAACAGCGATTTTGCGGATAAAAAAACCCCGGAAAAAGCTTTCTGGGTCAAAAAGGGAGAAAGCAGTACTCCGGTTCAAGAAGGAGATTGGTTAATCACCTCCGGGCTGGAAGGTATTTTCCCGCCCGATATTCCGATTGCACAAGTTACGGAGGTTGCCCCCCCCGAAGAAGGCTCTTTTTCCGCTTCTCTAAAGGCTCGCCCGCTAACCGATCAATGGGATACCTTAGGTCAAGTGGAGGTCATCTTACCGACGGAATTTCAAAGGGAATATATAGACATCGATTTAGTTTATCAATAGCGCCGTAAAACTTCGTCCTTCAGGACGGAGATATAAGGCTCTGATTTCAAGGAACTTCTAATGAGGCGCTGCCGTTGTTCTATATATTGACGAATGATTTCGACGGGTGCGCCACCACAGCTTGCGGCAAAGTAAGAAGGGGACCATAGAGTACCACCCCACAACTTATTTCGGATACTTGGATAGTTCTTTTTGCGAATCATACGACCGGATATATACACCTTTAAGAATATTAACCAATGTTGAGACGGCAACCTTAGGAGGGTAGTTTACCAAGTGTATATGTAGATGAAAAAAGCAATGTCTTCCCGTGCGAATTTCTATTGTCTTTTTCATAGGCCAAGAGTATGGTACAAGGTATGTTGATTCGACAAGCTTTTAAATACCGGTTGGATACGAATCCGGAGACGGAGAAGCTCATGAGTCAATATGCGGGCAATTGTCGCTTTCTATGGAATAAAGCTCTTGGATTAAACTTGCGTTCCTTGGAAAACAAACAACCATTGCTTTGGTATCGAGAGCTGGACTGGATAAGTAAACTTTGGAAGAAAAGTGAGGAATACGGTTTTTTAAAACTCTCACCGGCACAAACACTGCAACAAACCTTAAAACAGTCGGAGCGTGCCTTCAAAGATGGGTTTGATCGATCTCACCCGTTAAAGCAAATACCTACTTTTAAAAAACGGGGAGACCGAGACAGCTTTACCTTTCCGCAGGGTTTCAAAATTGAAGGCAAGCGAATTTTTCTGCCAAAAATTGGCCGGATGAATTTTAGAAAATCTCGAGAGATTATCGGCACACCCAAAAATGTAACGATATCTCGCCTTGGAAAATATTGGTTCGTTTCCATTCAAGTAGAAGCAGAGGTGGCTGAGCCAACTCATCCCTCGGAATCCATGGTTGGGGTTGATAGAGGGGTAAAACGGTTATTCACACTCTCCACCGGTGATTTTGAAAAACCTATCGATGCAAAAAAATGGCAGGACAAAATCAGGCGCTTACAAAAGCATTTGGCTAAAAAAGTAAAGTTTTCCAAAAATTGGCACAAACTTAGAGAAAAAATCCATCGCCTTCATACCAAACTATCGAATATTCGTCGCGATACGCTGCATAAATTTTCAAGTGCGCTCAGCAAAAGCCACGCAGTGCTTGTACTTGAAGAGTTGCAGATCAGATCAATGACGAAATCGGCCAAAGGCGATAGAGAAAATCCCGGAAGAGGAGTTGCACGGAAATCCGGTCTAAATCGAGCTATACTCGATCAGGGATGGGGTCTGTTCAAAACTTTTTTGGAATATAAGCAGAAGTGGCCGGGCGGCCGAGTGCTCCATGTCGATCCCAAGTATACGAGCCAAACATGCCCGGTCTGTCATAATGTCAGCAAAGATAACCGTCAAACACAAGAATTATTTGTTTGTATTGGATGCGGACATTCGGAACATGCAGATGTGGTGGGAGCAAAAAATATTTTAGAGCGGGGACGCCGCTTGTTAGCCTGTGGAGAGAATTGGGTAGCCAAACTCCGTGAAGCAGGAACCGGAAAACTTAGCGATAAGTTGGAACCTACTTTCGTTTGAATAGTAGGAATCCTCTTCCTTTAGGGAGAGGAGGATGTCAAATGTCTATTCAGAATATAGAATGGCCCCTATAATGGAAAGTTCATTTAACTTAGGAGATAAAAATGTCTATCATTACAAATAACGTATCCTCTTTCTATCGGAGCTCATACGCACCGACGTCTTTCATCAATCCGATTACCGTCGTGGCTCTAAGTGCTCTTTTTTCGTACGCTCGGGGCGCCAATCCGAACGCCGATTTGGTTCAATGCATTAATTCGTGCAAAGAAAACTCGGATCATCCCTTTTGGTGCATTTTAGCTTGCACGCTGCAACACTTCATTTCCAAGGATTAATAATGGAACATCCCTATTATGAATCTGCTATTTATGACTGTCTTTCTTTGCTGATTCATGTGGTAGGTTTACTTCTATTGGATTTTTTATTGATAACGGGGATTGCCCTTCATCTAAAAAAATCGGCAAAATGGTTGTTCAAAAAGTGGATAATCGTAAATTTAATCGGTTTGCCGGCGCTGGCAATCTGTAAAATAGTTTTACATTTCCCAAGATAGGAAAAAGGCCCCGTATTTAAGAATATTGGGCCTTTTTTATGCGTCGTATTAAACGTTCTTCTTTCCTTTGCGCCACCTTCGGATCAAAACCGGAAACCTTTTCCCGAAGTCTCAAAAAATGAATGCCCGTAAAATCTTGCGATAACGTTTTAAAAACCGACTCCGCCTTCTCCAGATAACTCAATTGATCATCGATCAAAATAACGTGGTCAATCCCTTCCCTCGATGCGCAAATTTTCTTCAAAATCTCCCCCTTGCATTGAAAGGGACCCGCAAAAATAACTCCTTCTCGATAGCTGACGCGTTTTCCATATTCCTTTAACGGATCGGCCGTAAAAACCGGGGGAGAAAAAATAATATTGTTTTCATGCAACTGTTTGACGGTTACCTCTTCAACGCCGGGAGATCTTCCGGTAAGACCCAAACAGAGGTAGCCTTTTTTCCGCCAATCTTCCAACCATACGGGAGATAAAGGCTCAACGGGAACCAAATCAATGAATTCCTGGGCCTTTTCCCAACGAGGGACAAGGGTTTCAAGGGCTCGAGAGAAATCCAAGCCCCGTTCCATCAGCTCTCGCAAAAGATAGCTCCCCCATTGATAAGAACCGAATTGGGAAGCCGATTCTACCAACGTATTATCCAGATCGAAGGCTACCAAGGTATCTTTTCGCAAAAAGTCGGTGACACGTTCCAAAGAGTTGACTTCGATCAGGGGCATACTATCCTCTTATACGGGGCAAAAATCCGGAGCATGATATTCGATGGGCATATTCAATTCTCTGGCGATTCGAATCTCTCCCTGCACGCCCGAAGAATGTCGCCACCCTTCCAATTTCAAAACATAGAGTCGATCGCATCGCCGGAGAAAATTCTTATCAAAACGCTCCCAATAATCCCATCCGATGGGCAAACCGTATCGAAGAATAGCCAGATTATGAGCCAAAGGACAAAACACCAGAACTCCCTTTCTCATTAAATCGGAAGCAAATCGAGAAGCAACTTCTACCCGACTTTCCCTAATATGTATATCTATGTGATAGAAAGGGCAAGCCAAGTAGATGAGTTCTTCTTTATACATAATCACGACTCCTTAGGGGAGAAGAAAGGAAATTGTCGATGATTTCGGATATTTTCTCAATCCTTTTCAGAATCGGAAATAAAAAACGACCTCTTTTTTCTTTACGAAAACTTTACGATTCAACTCTCTTGCACCTTCCGGAAAGATTACTTTGCCATTTTTTAATTTAAAAAAATATTCAAAATTCCCTAACATGAGCCAAAATTATTTTTCAGGGGGTCGTTACCATGTCGCGTATGTTTCGAAATTTTTCTTGTTTTCTATTTTGCCTGTTATTACTGCCGTTAAGCTCTCTTTTTTCCGAAGAAGAGGCCGGAAGAACGAACGATCCGGCCATTCATCCGGGAAATGATCCGCTACAAGCCATGGAAAGCCTGCAAGCCAACTTTCCCTTCGGAGGATCCTCTCCCTCGGAAATCATTACCCCCTCTTCGCTTCCGGACAACACCTGGATACCCCGATTCGTGTGGATCGGAGACGTTAAAAACAGTGATAACTTAAAATGCTTTGCCGCCTTTCTGATCGGTTCATTAACGGACAAGGAAGGACAAAAACAATTATCGGCTTCTGCCGATCCCGGAGTTTTTATTACTCCCGATATCAGTTCTTCCGTTTCAAACCGGGAAGAAGCTCCTCTTGCCATGTCTTCCCCGATATTGGCCAAATCCGGGCATGAAGCTCCCTTATCTTCCAAAAAGAGTCCGAAGTGCCGTGAGTCGGAACAACCCGTTTGGTCCAATACGTTTATGGGCTTACAGGCCGGCGTCGGTTTTCTTTATTTTGACGGCGTGAAAGGGAACTTACTATTGAAACCTTTTTCGGACTTCTCGACCGAACCTTCATCCACCGACTTAAGAATACACCGAAAGTTGCAATACAATCGCACTCCGTTAATGGAAATGTTTTTCGGTTTTCACCTTCGCAAATGGTTGGATTTCGTCGTCAACTTCCAAACGCAACAAGGCATTCATATTGCTACGCCTCCCCGTAACTTTACCAATGCCAACGCCTATTCTTCTTCTCACTTTGAAAGCGACCTCGCCTTAAACTCCGTTACGGGAGGACTACGCTTCAACTGGAATAATTTCTGCAGAAGTAAAAGTTGGACCTGCGATCTCTTTGTGGCGGGTGCTGCCGGAGGAGGATGGCAGACTTGGACTTCGGTAACCGATTTTATCAATCGAGTACAGGCACGCAACCCGGCTACCGTTCTTTTCCGTTCGAAGAACTTCTTTAATTTCGTCTATAATGCCGATGCCGGTATCACTTTCTTATCGAAAAACCCCTTTTCAAAAACTTCCCTGACATTCGGTTGCAAGTTTTTAGCTTGGGGGCAAACAAGAGGCCTGGGAGAAATTAAAGACCAGGGTTCCTTGATCGGTTTATTTCAACCCGTCACGATTCAAGGTATTTACTCTTGTGCTCCCTATATGGGATTCGGTTGGAATTTTTAAGTCTCTCTCTGACTTCTTGACTAAGGCCGATTTTTTCGGCCTTATCATTTTCTCTTCTTGTTCAAAATAATCTTTTTCTCCTATCTTTCGGTTTATGCAAGAAGAAGAGCTCGTTTATACTCCCGGTTATCTTTTAAGAGAATAGATTCGCAACAAAGAACTCTCCTGCACCGAAGTTACTCGCTGTTTTTTGAAAAGAATCCAAAGACTCAATCCCGAAATCAATGCCTATCTTTTGATTACCGAAGAGGAAGCCTTACGACAGGCTCAATATATTGACGAACACCTTGACTCCTTACGTGACTCTCCCTTATTGGGCATTCCCGTTTCCATTAAGGACCTCCTATTGGATATGCAGGGTATCGTAACGAGCAACGGTTCCCTGCTTTGTCGCGATATGATTGCCGCACGGGATTCCCTATCGGTACAACGATTAAGAGAAGCTCGGGCCATTTTCTTGGGGAAAACGAACGTTCCGGAATTCGGATCCGGGTATATCACGCAAAACAAACTGATCCCCCCTACAAGAAACCCCTGGAAACTCACCCATACGGCGGGAGGATCCAGCGGAGGATCTGCCGCTTCGGTAATTGCCGGGATGGCCTCCTGTGCTCTGGCAAATGACTCTGCGGGCTCCATCCGCCTTCCTTCCGCCTTTTGCTCACTATTCGGCTATATGCCCGCAGCGGGTCGCGTTCCCTGTACCTCCCTTCAAGAGTTACACCTGAAACCGCTCCAACGTATCGGCCCCATTACTCGAACCGTTACGGATGCTGCCTTACTATTAGACGTCATTTGTACTCCTGTTCCGAATGATCCCGATCAGAAAAGCTCTATTTCCTTCGAAAGTCTTTTACATCAGGAGCAGAAACAATTAACATTAGGTTGGCTTCCGAATCTTTCTTCAGGCCTGCAGGATCCGGAAATCACGGAAATCATTCGAAAAAAATTGATCTCGCTGGAAAGAATGGGTCACCGTATCGAAGAGATTTCTCTACCTATTGATTTATCGGAACATATTGAAATCATGACCCATTACATTCTGGCTCGATTTTCGCTTCTTGCCGAAAAAATTCCTCTTCCTGCCGGAGCTTTATTGGGGCCGTCCATCCGAAAAATGATCAAAAAATCAACGAGCATCTCCTGTTGCGATTTTTTAAAGGCTTCGACATTTCGAGAAACGTTTCGTCAATCCATGCACTTATTCATGCAAAAATATGATTTATTGCTGACCCCCTGTACGCCCGTTCCGGCTTTCGATATCGAAAGCTATCCCCGTTGTTTAAAAAAACAGTCATTGGATCCTCATACATTTTTTGCTTCCGGTTTATATCCTTTTAATTTGAGCGGTCAGCCGGCAGCATCCTTACCCTGCGGACTCAATCGGGACAACTTGCCCGTAGGATTACAGGTCATCGGTCCCGAAAATGATGATGCGATTCTTTTCCAATTTTGCAGTTTTTTCGAGAGAGTGTTTCCATGGTCCGATTTATACCCCAAATCTTTATAGCGATTCTGTTCTTGGCCTCTACGACGGAGGCTAAAGAAAAGGTTTTTATTCGCTTCCCCTCCGCCGTTTCCGAATTGGTCGAAGCGGAACCCGGTAAAAATATCAACTTCCTTTCGGATATTCAAGAAGCCATAACGAACCTTCCCGAGGAAGCGGGAACTACCGACCCGTTTCTTTTACTGGATCACATGGCTAAAAAACGAGAAGAACATTATTTTGAAGAAATAACAACATCCCTCTCCGGGAAAGATAAAAATCAAAAATAGACAAAAAAAAAGACCCTTAAAAAAAACTTTTAAGGGTCTTAAAGAAAAATTTGGCAACGTCCTACTCTCCCACACTCTTGTGTGCAGTACCATCGGCGATACGAGTCTTAACTTCTGAGTTCGGGATGGGATCAGGTGGATTCCTCGCTCTAAAATCACCAAAATAATAAAGACTTTTATAGAGTATACTTCTCTAACTATAGGAGGCGTTTGAAGGCTAATCTTTGTAGTCTTTTTCAAAACACGACAAAGAAAAATAGTCAAGTCAATGGACCGATTAGTATTGGTTAGCTCAACACATTGCTGTGCTTACACACCCAACCTATCAAACATGTCGTCTTCATGTGGTCTCATTGGGATACCTTATCTTGAGGGAGGCTTGGCGTTTAGATGCTTTCAACGCTTATCC
>CAYGJM010000064.1:0-8570 GCA_964350295.1 uncultured bacterium
CTTTTGCCCAACGCACGCGTTCGCTATACCACAGGTGAATCATTCACCAACGAAAAACGAGCACTGACAGAAGGCGCTGATATCGTTATTTGTACCCCCGGACGATTAATCGCCCACCTCAATATGCAATATGCCAAGCTGGATCAGCTCAATGAATACAATGAGGAGCTGTTAAGGGAATATACGCACAAGCTGCACTTGCCTCACCTATCCCAACTGTTACGCCTACACCGCACCGAAACCTTGACGAACGATACCTATGAAAGCGATTATCTGGAGCCTTGGGTACAATGGGTCTCCGCCCATACCGGCCTTCCTTCCTCCCGGCACGGAATCCGGCACTTGGGCGATACACCTCATCTCCGGACCCCGCAAATCTGGGAAATCCTTTCCCGAAACGGTATTTCCGTCGGCATTTGGGGGGCCATGAATGCCTCGTACGGAAGTTCCTCTCACTGTGATTTTTTTCTTCCGGACCCTTGGACGGCCGGCGAAAAGGCCCATCCCCCCGAACTCCATAAACTGCTCGATTTTTTACGCTATACGTCCACAAACTATCTTAACCTCTCCATCTCCAAAATCACTACGCTGTCGCTTTCCTTATTGCATTTTTTTTCCGGTCATCGCCTGCTGGGACCTTTTATCGGCAGACTTCCTTCTTTCATTCGTGCTCTGATCCGCTTTCACGGAGAACCCTTTACCTCCATTTCTCTTTTGGATTACCTCTCCGCACTTCTCTTTTTGCAATACCGGAAAAAATACCGACCCGATTTCTCTTTGATTTTTCTCAATAGCTTGGCTCACTTTCAACACCATCATTGGAATCCCCGTGAAAAAAATAGCCTGGAAAAATTTCGCTATGTTCTGACATACCTCGATCACATTTTCGGACATATTTTCGCCGATCTTCGAGACGGAGAAACTTTACTGATAACAAATGCCCTCTCGCAAAAAAATACGCTTCAAGAACCTCCCTGGATTCTTTATAGACAAAAAGATCATCAACTTTTTTTAAAAAGTATCGGCATTCTCAATGCTCACGTAGAACCGCACATGACGCATGATGCCCATCTTTTTTTCAAAAATTCTACGGAAACTCGAAAAGCCCATGAACTCCTGGCATCCGTAACCATCCGCGATCAACCCCTATTTCACATGGAAAGCTATCCCGAAGAACCTTGTAAACTCTTTTACAAAATCATTTTTACGAATAAGGCCGATGCGGAAGATCTCGTAAAAACTCCCTTTCAACAGTATCCCTTCGGAAAGTTTTTCAAACCGATCGTTCAAAGAACGGGCAAACATATTCCTCAAGGTCTCCTTCTCTCGAACGATCATTCCTTACCTTCTCGTATTTTCAACCACGATCTTTTTAAAATCGTGACGGAAAAGTATTTTAACATCCAATATACAGGAGACAAATGATGAATGATATCCCGGAAGAATTGCGCCCCGTTTATGAGCAATACAAAAATGAGATTCCGCAAAAATTGAATGAAATACGCCGGAGTATCGAAAATCTGCCGGCTGAAAATACATTCGAAAATTTGCAGCAACTTCGATTTTTTATCCATAAGATGGGAGGGAATGCCGGCATCTTCGGATTCCGAAAGGCATCCGATCTCTGCAAGGAACGGGAAGAAAAATTAAGACCTTTCCTGGATAAGAAGGAGCCCCTTCCTCCGGAGAGTCATCAAGAACTCCGCGACTTTTATCGGCTGCTGGAAGAAAGCTTTGAACCGCTCAAATAATAGTTGTAATAATAAGGCTGACGAGACAATCTGCCCATTAAAACCGGATTCGGAGAAAATATGAGCGTTACCGTTTTTATCGTTGAGGATGATTTATATATTCAACACCTATTAGTGTCCGCTTTTCAAGCCAAAGGACACACCGTCGAAGCAGCCTCCGGCGGAGAAGAAGCTTTGCAAAAACTCCGGCAAGATTCCATGCCCGACGGGTTAAAGCTGCTGATTCTGGATCGCGTTCTGCCCGATATGGACGGCATGGAAATTCTGAAATGGATCCGCCATGAAAAAAAATCTACCGTTCCGGTTATTTTGCTCTCTTCTTTAGCAACCGATAAAGATATTCTGTCGGGCTTGGGACTCGGAGCAACCGATTATATTACCAAGCCGTTCAATATCGATATTTTAATGCAAAAAGCACAATCGGTCCTATGATTGACTACCGACTTCTCTTTATTTTTCTAAAACTGGAAGCCGCTTGTTTTTTGATTTTTACCGTTCTTATGATCCTTCACCGCATTCTCCGGAACCATTCCGAAAAAAAATATCTTTTTCGGAAGCAAAAACTCTCCGAATATTATCTCCGTCTTCTGGAATCCGCAGAGACCTTTTCTCCGGATAACCAGCCCGGGAAAAAGAAGTGGAAAAAGGCCATCTTAAGAACGATCGAAGAATTTAACGAACGCCTATCCGATGAAAAATGGAATTCGTTATCCCGAATCATTGTCAAACAAACCCTTTTGAGACAGGGAAGAATATGGGCTCGCAGTATTTTTTGGATTCATCGCAACTTAGGAGCTCGCGTTTTTCAAATCTATGCGGAAACTGCCGATCATCCCATCCTCTTGAAATTGATCAAAAGCCGCTCTTTTCTCATCAAAAGGCCCGCTTTTGCCGCCTGTATTGCTCAGGAAGCGCTTCCCGGCGTGACGGCTCTTCTGGACGTTATGAAAAAAGAGGAAGGTTATCCCCGATTTCTCTATCGAGATCTTCTACTCAAAAGTTCCCGAAAAGTATTTGAACACCTATTAACTCTTGCCGATCGGGAAGAATATACGATTCTAATTTTAAATATTTTAAAAGCAAAGACATGGGGATTCCCCATTCCATTTTTAGAAAAAGAACTCCAATCGCCGGATCCCGCCGTGCGGCTGCCGGCCCTCGAAGTCCTCCAGAGAAATCCCCTTCCCGATACGAATTCCTATTTTGAAAAGGCCGTCCGCAATAAAGAGATCCCCTTTCAACTGACAGCAATAGAGGGACTCCGCCTGTTTGCCGATGATTCTTCCCGAAAAATATTAGAAGAAAAGCTCGGTGATCCCGCTTGGGAAGTCAGAAAAGCCGCAGCCCACGCTTTAAAGGGTATGGGCGAACAAGGACAACAAATTTTGCATCGAATGAAAGAAGGTCCCGCCCGGGAGGCCGCTCAATATGCCCTACAATTTGACTATTCATAACCGGATTCTCCGCTTCTTATGGAGTCATCAAGCAACCATAGAAGGGTCCCTTCTTTGGTATTTCACGGCCGTTAATCTTTTATATACCTTATTTTTGTGCATGGCCTTTTATAAAGTAATGCGTCGCTCTCGAGAGACTCTGATCGAAGAAAGGATGCCCCTTGTACAGTCCAACTCTTTGCCCTCCATTCTTTTTGTCATACCCTGCCATAATGAAGGTCCTCATATTTTGGACAATGTTCATAATATTTTGGCACTCAGCTATCGTTATAAACGGATCGTTATCGTCAACGACGGCTCTACGGATAACTCCACGGAAAACCTGCAAAAAGAATTGGAACTGATTCCGATACCGAGATACTATTCCGAACCCCTCTCGACGCAGCCCGTTAAAAACTTTTACCGAAGTAAAAAATATCCGGACGTCTTTCTCATCGATAAGGAACACGGGGGTAAATTCGATGCCATGAATGCCGCCATCAATGCCATCGACTCTTCCTTCTTTGTTATTCTGGACGCCGATACCTTCATTGACGGACAGCAATTCGAGACATTGGTTCGCCCTATTTTAACGACGGGAAATGCCATAGCCATCGGAGCGGGGATTCGCATTATGAACGGCTGTACTTTCCGCAACTATCGGATCCAAACAACAAATTTTCCCCAAAAGTTTTTACCCGCAGCCCAGGGTTTAGACTATCTACGCGCCTTTTGCCTTCGTAACGGGCTCGACGTTATCAACGGAAACTGTATTATCGCAGGTGCCTTTTCCATTTTTCCGAGAGATATTATCATTCAATGCGGAGGATTTGCCCCCTCTCCGGGTGAAGACGTCGAAATCATCATACGACTGCATCGCATTTTCATAGAAAATAAAAAGCCTTACCGGATTCAATATTTCCCCGATCCGGTTGCCTATACGATAGCACCCGAAACCGTAAAGGACTTAGGCAAACAAAGAACTCGTTGGCATTTGGGGCTTTTAGAATCTTTATGGTTTCACAAAAGGATTTTTTTCAATCCCCGATACGGGATATTCGGCCTGTTCAGTCTTCCTTTTTGGTTCGTTGCGGAGGCGATTGAACCCCTAGCCGAACTCATCGGGCTGCTCTATTTGATTATTGCTCTTTGCTTCAACATCTTGGACCTTTATTTCTTCTTATTTTTCGTTGCGGTCACCGTCGGCTACATGATTCTCTATGGTCTGTATGCCTTGGCATTGGAAGAGTTTTCCTTTCGTAAATTCCCCTCCCTAAAAAGCCTTACCATGCTCTCTTTAGTGACTATTATAGAGAATTTCGGCTACCGGCAGCTCAATTTTTTGTGGCGTATGAAAGGAATATGGCAATTTCTAGGCAACGGAAAGGAACTTCGAAGAGTCTCGGCCCTTATCCGCGCCCTGGTTCTAAAAGCTCGAAATAACTTAGATTCTCCTCCGTAAATTTAAAGATTGTCGTTAAAAACATGATTCTGATAAAAAAACTAAAAACACGCTTACCCCTTTGTTGTCGTGAGTACGCCGGAAGAATCGGAAAAAAACCGTTTAGATGCCGTTAATCGTCTTCATCTTTTGGATACGCCCCATGAGGAGCGCTTTGCCATTATTCCTCGGGTTGCCGTAAGACTCTTTAACGTCCCGATCTCCGCTTTCTCGGTCGTAGCGGAAAATAAGGTTTTGTATAAAGCGGGCGTAGGGCTGAAACGAGAAGAAATCGAACGTTCGCTTTCCATTTGTAGCCATGCTTTACATACCGAAGATATTTTAATCATTGAAGATACGCGAGCAGATCCCGTTTTTTCTCAACTACCTGCCGTTAAAGAAGAAAAACCGCCGGTTTTATTTTATACGGGCATTCCGATTCGTTCGGCCGAAAAGCAGCCTATCGGTACGCTTTGTCTGAAAGGACATGAACCTCGGCCTTTTTCTCCGGAAGATCGAGAGCTGCTCAGAGGACTGGCTCAATGGATAGAACTCTTGCTGAATCAGTATGATTTGGAACAAGCCTTGCAATTTAAGGGAAGTTTGTCTTCCGGTAATACCGGCCAACAGGAAAATTTTTTTTCGGCTATCCTTAATAGCAGCCATGATGCCATTATTTCCAAAACATTGGAAGGGACCATTACCACCTGGAATAAAGCCGCGGAAAGAATGTACGGTTACACGGCAGGGGAAACGATCGGAAAGTCCGTAAAAATGCTTATTCCTCAAGAAGTCAATGACTTTGAAGTTCTTATGGAATCCTTACGGGAGGGAAAAGAGATTGTTGATTTCGAGACGCGGAGAATTTGTAAAAACGGAGATCTTCTGGACGTTTCTCTTTCCATTGCTCCCATTTTTTCCGCCGAAAAAAAACCGATCGGCGCCACGGTTATTGCACGCAATATCACGCAGCAAAAAGAAAATGAAAAAAAACTGCAGACGTCTTTATCCGAGCTGGAACAGTTCAATAAAATCCTAGTCGACCGAGAGCTAAAAATGATCGAATTGAAAAAGGAGATCGAACGATTAACGCAACACCGTCCTTAACACTTCCCGTTCCGAGAACTTTCCGGGTGTCGATTGAAAAAAAACGAGAAATCGCACAAGAAACTTTTGAAGTTACCTTTCGCATTCAAGATGACCAAACGTTGGACTTTCTTCCCGGCCAATACATCCGCCTATGCATCCCTTCCGTAGATGCCAAAAACCCGAAAGGAAATATCCGAGACTTCACTCTTCTGCCGACGGAAAATCCCTCTTCTTTTGCCATAGCTTTTCGGAATAGCTCCGGCGCCTTTAAACGAGCTTTAACGGAATTTTCGCAAAATATCGAAGTCCTCGCATACGGCCCTTTAGGGCATTTTACGCTGCCGGAAGATCCGGCCGTCCCTATTCTATTCATGGCAACCGGGATAGGAATCACTCCGGCTATCGCGATGCTTCATTATATGCAACGGCACCAACTTGCCACTCCATTTCACGTGGTTTACGTGAATTCCGACCCCGAATCGGCCGCTTACTTACGGGAGATACAAGAAATTACCGAAAAAAACGAGCGAATCAAGCTCTTGGAAATCTACGGTCGTCCCGAAATATCTTTTCTGCAAAAAAACCTCTTTCCGGAAAAAAATACTCTCTGTTATCTCTGCGGCCTTCCGCAATTCGTTCTCGATTTTTCCGAAAAAATGCCCGTCTATTTTGATATTTCCGAAGAAAATATCCGTACGGAAGAATATGTCGGCCTGCAAACGGATAGCCTATACTATCCTCCTTTTCCGGAGGGGAAGGCGGAAGAACAAACTTTAGATGACCTGGTCCGTAAAGTACCCTTTGCCCAAGCCCTGCTCCGGGCGACGGACCATGAAACCATTATTGCCCTTACCGATAAAACGGGAACGATTCTATTTGTCAATCAAAAATTCATTGAAATTTCGAAATATTCCAAAGAAGAACTGATCGGACAAAATCATCGAATTCTTAAATCCGGATTCCATCCTCCCTCTTTTTATAAAGAACTCTGGAAAACGATTTCCTCCGGAAAGATGTGGCATGGAGAATTCAAAAATAGAGCTAAAGACGGTTCTTTTTATTGGGTATCTTCTACCCTTATACCCGTATTTGATGACGAAAACCATATTACGCATTATCTCACCGTTCGTATTCTGCTTAATCGACAAAAAGATTTAGAAAAACTTCAAAAAGCCACTTTCAATATCCTCCGGGATTTATCCGAAGAAAAGGAAAAATTATCCCGTCTTACTCAAAGGTTCCATTGGGCTACCGATGCGGCCCATATGGGCATATGGGAATGGAATCCCCAAACGAATACCTGTTTTGCAAACGACATGTTCTACGAACTCTTTCCATTACCTCGAGAATCACCGAACTTCTCTTTTGAGGCTTGGAAAGAGCTCTTTCATCCCGATGACCGGGAAGGAATTGTTCGTTTGCTGGAAGAAAAAATCCGCGATCCCGCCCAAAACCGCGTCGAGTTTATGATCAGATCTTCTTTCGATAAAGCAAAAATGCGTTTCTTTAAAGTTTTTGCCCATATCAATTACGCTCATGAAACGACGGTAGCAGGTGTCGTATGGGAAATTACATCGGAAAAAGAATTGGATCAAATGAAAACCGATTTTATTTCTTTTGCCTCCCATCAATTGAGAACGCCTTTAACATCCGTGAAATGGTATTCCGAAATGCTCCTTAAAGGAGACTCCGGCCCCTTGAATGAACCTCAAAAAGAAATTTTAAACGGACTGTACGCGTCGGTAAACCAAATGAATGATCTCATTATCGGTCTTTTGAATATTTCCCGTACCGAGTCAAGCCGCCTGAACATTCGACCCGTTCCCATCCGTCCCCTTGCATTCATCCGCGACTGCATGGACCGATTACGATCACCTATTGAAACCAAACAAATTCATATGGATCTGGACATTCCCGAAAATCTTCCCGATTTTATGATGGACCCGGAAATCCTTTATGAAATTTACCAAAATATCATTCTGAATGCCGTCAAGTACTCTCCCGAAAAAACGGCTGTTACCATCCGTATGGAAGTACGGGAAGAAGAGATTCTCACCCATATTCAAGACAAGGGATACGGGATCCCGGAACAAGCTCAACAAAAGATTTTTCAACGCTTTTTCCGAGCTGATAACGTGGCCAAAAAAGAAATCAACGGAACCGGGCTGGGCCTCTATTTGACAAAGCTTTTAGTGGAATTATGCAAAGGAAAGATTTGGTTTGAAAGTACGGAAGGACAGGGAACGACCTTTCACTTGTCTTTTCCCCTGAAGGGCCTCGAAGCCAGAGAGGGTACCGTAAACTTAAATGCTTAAGGAGACTCCATGAAAATATTAATCGCCGAGGATGATGAGCAACTCTATAAAATTTATCAGATGAAATTTGCCTCTGCCGGCTTCGAGGTCCGGTTAGCCAAAGACGGCGAGGAAGCTCTCCAAATGATTTCCGAATGGGAGCCTAAAGTTATTCTTCTGGATCTTCTGATGCCTAAAAAAGACGGTTATCAGGTACTTACGGAGCTAAAAAATAACCCTGACCGGAAAAGTATTCCGGTTATCGTTACGTCCAACCTTTCTCAATCCATAGAAATCGAAAAGGTTAAACAAGCAGGTGCTGCCGACTATATCATTAAAAGTAATACCTCTTTAGACGACCTGATCCAAAAAGTAAAAAGTTATATGTGAAAAGGAAGCCTAATCTCTCCGCAATGCAACGGCAACCGGAATAGCTATTGCTTGCTCCAATCTCTCCGCTCGATCCGATCGAATGCCGAGAGCCTCTTCCACGCATGCGGAAGATACTGACCTTGCCCCTATAAAATGGTCCGGTAAAAAATAGAAGTTTGTGTAAAATATT
>CAYGJM010000065.1:0-1560 GCA_964350295.1 uncultured bacterium
AAAGAGAACGATCCCCTCTTGCATATTGATAACCACCTAACGCTAAGTCAACACATTGTCTGACTAAAAGAGCTCTTTGAACGATTTGCGTAATCGGATGTTCAAAAATCACCCGAATGCCGCGTTGAAACAAAGAAAAAAAACCGCCTTCCGAACCGGACGCATGAGGTGCCGGACAAAAAGCCCCCCCGTTTCCGAAGTAGCTCTCGGCCCGATTAAAAGGGCCGTGAACCGTTTCATACAAAAAGGCATTCAATTGCGTAAAAAGATCGGGCGCGATCTCTTTCACGGAATCGGACAGTTTTTTTACTTTACGGGCCGTGGAAAAGTCCTGCTGAAGATTCGATAAAACTTCCTTTCTCGATTCGTTTAAAATTTGCATTCTTCTTCCCTTTGTTCTATATCGTTTAGCATAAGAAAACTTCATTAATTTTTTATTAATTTTTGTCGAGAACCTCCATGTCCTTTTCTCCCTCGGTAATGATGCAAATCATGCAAAAACTATTTTTTTTAAACCGCAATTTTTGCTCCTCGGATTATGACTTTTCACTCTCGTATCTCTCTCGATTTCTTCCTTTTAAAATATTTACTTATACAAAACCCCATAATTGCTGGCAAATTCCTCCTAAGTGGGACCTCATCCGAGGACAGATCAAAAGCCTTTCCGGCAAAGTTATTTATGAAGTCGACCATCCCCTGAAAATCATAGGCAATTCCCTATCCTTTACGGGACGCGTTTCAAGAGAAACATTGCGCAAACACTTGCATTATGATCACCGAGATCCCGATTCGATTCCCTATCATTTTCGGCAATTCTACCGCCCCTGGGATCGAGACTGGGGTTTTTGCGTTCCCGAAACGTTTTACCGATCGCTGAAGGAAAAGGCTTATTACGTCGACATACAAACAAAAGAAACGAAAGGATCCTTGAAGGCGGCGGAATATACCCTGCCCGGCGAGCTTCCGGAGACCTTTCTTTTCGTGGCCCACCTGGATCACCCGGGGATGGCTAATGACGATCTTTCCGGTGTTGCCGTCGGCGTCGAATTATTCCGGCGTTTGAAAACCAAGAAAAGAAAATTTTCTTATCGGCTGCTGCTCGTTCCGGAAATGATCGGTTCCGAGTTCTATTTAGGACGAACTCCGCATGCCAAAGAATTCCTCCGAGAAGGATGTTTTTTAGAAATGCTCGGAACGAAAACGGATCTTGCTCTACAATATGCCTTCGGCGAAAGCCTTTTTGAAAAAAAAATGGAGAAGGTTTTACGAAAAAAAGAAATTTCCCACCGAACGGGTCCTTTTAAAAGCATCATTTGCAATGACGAGATTATTTTCGAAGCACATCAAATCCCGATGTGCTCCCTGTCTCGCTTTCCCTATCCGGAATACCATTCTTCCCGAGACAATCTTTCCGTTATTTTTCCGGAAAAGCTCGAAGAATCGGTCTCCGTTCTCCTGGATACCGTCCGTCTGATAGAAAACGAGACATTCATCCGAAAAAAATTTTCCGGAGTTCCCTGCCTCTCTCCCCCCTCCTGGAATCTCTACGTCGATCCGGGG
>CAYGJM010000065.1:1580-8545 GCA_964350295.1 uncultured bacterium
CCTGTTGATGGATCTCATCAGTTTCCAAAAAGACTCCTTCTTTTTGGAAACTATCCTGCAAAAAACAAACTTATCAAAAAAAAAGGCCCTTTCCTATCTCGGAAAATGGGAAAGAAAAGGACTTTTGCAAGTCCTTTGAAATTCCGAAATAAAAAACACTTTAAGAATAAACGATACTCATTCCGGTTGATAACTGCCTGAGCACCGATCCAACGGCATACCCGAGGAGATACTCTCATGAGAGATGATTGACCTTTCTGAAAATAATAGACGTTATTTATCTAAACATTTCATTTTTTCTTCATATTTGCAAGGGCTTAAAACACAACAAAGGAAAATCATCTAACGTCGCCTTCATCTTCTCCAAGAATTCATGCTTATCTTTCTTCATTCGCTCTATGACCTTTTCCAGCCTCTTTACTTTCTCTTGCATCTCTTGAAGAGATGATTCCTCGAATACCTCATTATTTTGAAATCTCGTTGCGGTTGACTGTAATGCAGAAATGGACGTCATAAAAACACCTCCTATATAAGTTTTATTTGATTCCGGATCGGTGTTAATTTTTTAAAACATTAAGATCTATTTAAATATTTAAATAAAAATTAATTTTATTTTTAACGCTTTTTCCGGTGAAATAATGATTGTGCAGAAGAGAATGAACGAGCTATCCTCTCCCGAAAGATGAGCGAAATATTCAAAATACTATCGGATCTTTCGGCCATAACTCGAACGGACCTGCGAGCGGGAGAGATATTGGCGAAACTACAAAGAGAAGAAGATATTCTCTTGGCTACGACCTATCTGTTTACGGCTTCGCGTAAAGGACATCTCTGCGTTCGAGTTTCCGATGTTCTCCTGCCTTCTTTGGAGTACGTCTGGCCGGAAGCAACGGCCGTACCGGAGCTTCCCGGTCGTCTTCGAAACGGATTTTTACAAATAGATCCCGCAGAAACGAGTATCATCCGAGAAAACGATCGGTATTATCTTCCGAAAAACCATGCTGCGGAAAAAGAAATCCTCACCTTATTCGATAATCTGACCGAAACGTCTCCCGTTCCTTCTTGCGAAGGAGTCGAAGAGGAAGAATCAACCCTCTCACCGGAACAAAAAAAAGCCGTTTCATGTGCTTTACAATACTCTCCTTCGTTTATTTGCGGAGGACCCGGTGTCGGAAAAACCCATACGGCGGCAGAGCTCGTCAAAATTTTCCTCTCCCGACATCCGGAAGGAAGGGTCGCTCTTTTAGCCCCGACGGGAAAGGCTGCCTTTAATTTTCAAAGCTATCTCTCGAAGAAGGTAACCGGAGCCAAAAATATTCACGTTTCCACTCTGCACAAGCTCTTTTACCGATTACCGGTTTCTTTTCTTCCTTATGATCTCGTTTTGGTCGATGAAAGCTCGATGATTGATACCCTTCTGATGAAAAATCTGTTAAAATACCAAAAACCGAAAGCTCGACTGGTGTTTTTGGGCGATCAAAATCAACTCCTTCCCATTGAATCCGGATCCCTGTTCATTGATTTGGCCGATCGCAGTAAAGCCAAGGTCGAGTTAAAAGAATGCCTGCGTACGGATATCCGAGAAATTTTACAAATCGCCGATGCCGTTAAAGAGGGGAAAACGGCTGAAGCTACCGAACAAATGCAAATGGCGAACATCTATCATCCCTTACCCGAAAAACAGGATGATTCCTTTCTCCGAATGATTTCTCGGCATTACCGAACGGCTCCGAAGGAGAAACAAAGTCCCGGGGAATTATGGGCCGGATTTCAAAAATTTAAAATTCTTTCCCCGGCCCGTCAAGGCCCTTTCGGGGTAGATGCCGTTAATCAAGCCATTCTCTCTTCGGTTTCTTCCTCCTCGCCGATTCCGATCATGATTACGAAGAATGACTATGCATCGGAATTGTATAACGGCGATTTGGGAGTCATCCTCGGCGAAAAACAGGTCGTTTTCCCTTTGCGCCATCCTGAGCAATCCTTTGCCGATCCTGCGCAAGGCATACGCCTTTTTCCCCTTGCCCTTCTGCATCACTATGAATATGCTTATGCCTTGTCCGTACATAAAAGCCAGGGAAGCGAATATGATCACGTGATCATTCTTCTACCCTCCGGTTCCGAAGTTTTCGGTCGTCAGATGCTCTATACGGCCATTACGAGGGCCAAAAAAAGCGTCCGGATTTTTTCCTCTCCGGAAGTATTGGCTAAAACCATAGAAATGAAGCTCTTTCGCGTATCCGGACTTTCCTAAAGCCCGAAGCCTTCCGGATAACGCTCTCCTGCCGTTACGGGCAATCGGCCCGTTGCGTGATAAGACCCCTTCAGAATTTCGGCACATCCTTTTTGAGCATCCTCATCGTTTTCATAGGCCATGATCAGAACATCATATCCCGAAAAATTGCGAAGCGCATAAGGAGAGCCGAAAAGAGCCGCATAGAGCTTTATTTTTTTTTGTTGTAATAATGCCAAAAATTCCGGCGTCGAAGGCTCAATCCCATAATGTTTACGAGAAAACTTATTCATCTCATAGACGCCGATGATCACTGCATCGTAGGAAGACAAAGTCTCCGCAAGCCGCTTCCATTCCTTTTCACCGGCTCGTTTGGGAAGAAAAAAATAATCCGGAGAATAATCGCTTGCCAAAGCCGAAAAGAAAGGGGGTAAGGGCATATTTTCTCGTTCCTCTTCGGAAATATCGACGGGTTCCAAAGAATTTTTCATAGCCAAATCTCGACCGATTTGCACGAAAGCCATTTTGTTATTTTTTTTTAGGGGCAAAACTCCCTCTTTTTTTTCAACCAAGGTAAGGGCTCGATAAAAAAGCTCTTTTTTTAACGCCTTCCCTTTTGCGGAAAAAAAATCTTTCGGGGGAGGAATCCGCGATCGATATAATCCGACCCGTTCCTTGGCCCGGAGAATGCGCAGAACATGCTCATCAATCTCTTCTTCCCGAATCAAGCCTTCGGCAACGGCCCGTTCGATCCGACGGACCGAACCTCGAAAGTCTTTCGGGTATAAAATCATGTCATTTCCCGCCTGCAAAGCTAAAATCGCCGCCTCCCCCGGCTCGGAAGAAACCGATTTCATGTCTTGGCTGTCGGTAAAAATAAGTCCGTCGAAATGCATTCTTCCTCGTAAGACATCTTGTATCCAAAACTGCGAAAGGGAAGCCGGTTCCCGAGAAATGAACGGAAAAAGGAGATGCCCCGTCATGACGGAAGAAACCCCCTCTCGAACCATGGCCTGAAAGGGAAGCAATTCCAACTCTTCAAGCGATGCAAAAGATTTGGATATCATCGGTAAAAGTAAATGCGAATCCAGAGACGTATCGCCGTGTCCCGGAAAGTGTTTGGCGCAGGCCATTACGCCGCGGTCTTGCAATCCCTTCATATAAAGGAGACTCTTCGTAACAACTTGAGACACGTTTTCACCGAAGGATCGATCACTGATAACCGGATTATCGGGGTTATTATTTACGTCCGCTACCGGGGCAAAATTGACATGTACGCCGACGCCGAGACATTGCTCGGCCACCTCCTCGGCCATTTTATAAATCCAATCGACGTCTCGAATGGCTCCCAAGGTCAGATTTCTGGGAAATCTTAGCCCGTCGGAAAGGCGTAAACTTAAACCCCATTCATTATCCTGGCCGACCAAAAGGGGATAGCGACTCTTTTGTTGTAATTCCGTTACGAGCTTTCTTTGTCCTTCGACGGTGCCCTGAAAAAAAATAATTCCTCCGGGAGGATATTCTTCCAAGAGTTTCACCGTCTCCTTCATTTTTTCCGAATCCGAGGGATAAACGGCTATCATAAACAGCTGGGAAATTTTTTCCCGCAAGGACAACTTCGTCAATAAATCTTCCGAAAGAGAACGACTTATCAAGGGTGAAAAAAAAGAGAAACTAAGGATGAATAACGGGAAGAAGAAGGTGCGAAGGGCGATGAAATCCAACATGGAGAGCATTATTTGCGGGATGAGGATTTTTGTCAAAATGCGGATAATTCGAACCGGAAATATTGACCCTGATCCGATGTCCTGCGGCAAACACCATGCTGACCGAGGAAAGGTCTACTTCTATCGGTTTTCTTCTTTCAAACGAACCGGTAATAGTTTGAATACCTTCGGCAATTAAAACGCTCTTGCCGTCGGGATATACATCGGTCACGCTGACGGCCACATCCGCGGAAGGAGCCGAAGAGGAAAGATAGATCACGGCCTTCCATCTACCCGTTACTTCGAGATCTTCCTTCAAGACGGGGCCCGTAAAAACCAAAACATCCTCTCTTGTTTCAATGACCGATTGATCATAAGGACCGGAAGGAAGGTAGAGGTTTTTCCCTCCGACGGTGGAAACCGGATTTTCCGGATCGTAAGAAAAAGCATACTTTATCACATAAAAAAACGGTTTTTTTTCCGCTAGGCTCGATCCGGAAGAAAAATAAAAAGGGGTCAACTGCGACTCCGGAGGCCAACTTTCGGCTGACTCCCATCGATTTCCGGAAGAAGGGGTGCCGTCCAAAGGGCCCATAACGTAGTAACAAACCGGCTTTTCGGAGGACGATTCGATATCCTTATTTTTTAAGTGCGTATCAAACCAATCTCGAATAACTTGACTTTCCCGAAACTCCGTCGCTGCGGCAGGAATCGGGAATTCTCCCAGTTTTTCGGCAAATAATCCCCAATGCGTCCAAGGGCCCATAATTAACTTTTGCTTGCCCCGGGCACCGTTTCCCCCTTTCTCCTGCCAAGAGGTAAAGGCATCCAAAGTCCCTTGCGAAAAAAAATCATACCAACCGCCGAAGTGCAGAGCGGGAACGGTAACCCGATCCGCTTTATCCGAAGCGTCTACCTGTTGCCAATAGGCATCAAAAGCCGGGTGAAGAAGAATATTTTGAAAAGCTTTCGGTGCGACTTTTGCAAACCAACCCTCTATTTGGTGCTTGCAAAGCTTACCTCCGACATACGTTCCGTTATAAAGGGAGGGTGTTGCCACCTGAATGTACTGGCATTTCAGACCGGGAGGATTAGTAGGCGCTAACAAAAGCTGCGTGATACCCATGGCGGAAGGGCCGAAAGTCCCTATATTTCCGTTCGTATACGGGCTTTCCGCAAGCTTTACGACGGTATCGTAACCATCTCGTAAATCACCCCAACCGTCTGCCAGAAAAGGAACTTCCGTATCCGGAAAAGAATGACTGCGAATGCTTTGCAAAGCTACCGCATATCCCCATCGGGTCATGGGCCCGTAAACGGCTTTAAATTTCCCGGCGTCCGAAGGGGTACGGACTAAAATACAGGGAAGAGGAAACTCATATTCTTTTGATTTAAGGATGAGGGTATCCAGTTCGACTCCATCCCGCATCGGGATCTTGACGATGAACTCCTCTACCGACTCGTCTATCCCGTAACAAAGGGAAAAACAAAGTAAAAAATATAATAAAAAATTAATTCGACGGAGCGGATACCTTGGAAGCTTTGGCATAACGAGCTTTTAATCGATTGACTTTATTCGAAGCGTAAATATTTCTTTTTACCGCTTTATCCAATAACGAATAAACGTTTGCCAATTCCTTTGTCAAGGCTTCTTGATTCTTTTCTTTGGCGCAAAGATCAAATTTTTTTGTGGCCGTCTTGATTTTTGACTTAAACATTCCGTTCAAAAGTCTTTTCTTTTCGCTCTGCAGATGTCTTTTTTCGGCAGTAGAGCGCTTTTCTTGTTTCTTTTTAGCTTCTTCTTTGGCCATGTGGAACCTTTCATTCTTAAATTTCGCAGGCGAGCATAAGGGATAACGTTTTAATTTGTCAAAGGTTTTTCAAATGAAGAAAGGGGGTAAAAAAATAATTAGGCTTTCCTTTTGAGAACGTTTCGGTCATTTTTCGAAAATAAGCTTTGCATGAAAAAGTGCCGTAATTTTATTTTTTAACGCAATAGCAAGAGAATGCCGGAGCTCCCCCCTCCTTTCATGAAACATCATCGAATCAATCTCCTGACCGTTCTCGGTTTTTTTTATTTTTCGCCCTTTTTATTTTTGATAAAAACATTTTCTTTTTCTCCCTACTTTTTATTTGCTCTCTGTGTATGGGCTCTCTTCGGCTTCGGGATATTTATATATCTTCTCTATCTTCTCGAAAAAAAAATGAGAACGCAAGTCGCTCATTTCGTAACGGATAAAATTACAAAGGTGGAGAAGAGATTTTTTTCCGAAGAGGGGTCCGAGTCCTCGATGGATCCGGAAAGCGTTCGAAAGTTAACCAAAGAACTTTCGGAAAAAAGCAAAAAGGAAAAGCTTCTCTTGAAAGAGGTTGATCATTTGCATGCCCGATTGCAACAGCAGGAACAGGACTTCACCGAATTAAATGACGAATTACAAAGTCGGCTGGATAAAAAGGAAATGGCTATCGGCGAATACCGGGCTTCTCTGAAGGAACAACGGAAAATTATCGAGAAGAAACAAGAAGAAATCGGTGAATTACGCCTAAAAATGAATGATTCGAAATATGACATGGACAATTTACCAAAACTCAAAAAGAGGGATGAGGAAAACTCTCTTTTTCACTCCGTGCAAAACCCGGCCCGAGAGTATCTTCCCTTACCGGAACAACTCGAAATTACTCGAGGAGGAACCCCGGAAGAACGGCTGGATAAATATGTGACGATGACGGCCGGTTTTACCGGGGCAGGGCACTTATCCGGAGAAAATATGCGTTATTCCGAATTATCTCTGACCCGCCTGATGATCGACCAAAGACGCCTATTCGATCGATTACAAAATGAAGATATAGAAGTCGTTCTGATTTATTCCAATGAAGAAAAGAGATTGATTTTTATCAATCGACAAGTAAAAGATCTGCTTGGTTGGAGTCCCGAAAAATTCATAAAGGATTTTTCAATTTTAGTCCAAAAAGGTCTTTCGAATTGGTTTCGAGCCCTGGAGGATATTCGTTCCGAAAATCAAAAAAGC
>CAYGJM010000066.1:0-8525 GCA_964350295.1 uncultured bacterium
TAAACAGAACAAGGAAAACGCAAGCTAAAAAAAATACCCCTTTGAAAGACATGCCGTTTGTTTTGCAGGCCGTCAGAAAAAACATGGAGGAAAAACCGTAGGCAAATCGAGCCAAATTCTTTCCGTAGATACATCCTGCCAGTATTGTCGTGAAGCTTTGTTCCTTGAATAAAAAGGAGTGCACTTTGACGTAAAAAAAAAGACCCGAGTGATCTTCCAGAAACTTTTTCCCTCGGTTCGTAGGGGAGCGGCGTAATATATGGGTTAAAAGGGCCAGAAAAAAAATTTGAATAATAAAAAAAGAAACGAGAAGCAGGCTTACGAGAATCAAAAAATCACCTCGACTAAGGAGTAATCAGTTTTTTGACTGATTCTAAATACTCCATATGTCGTTTCTCCGCAAGTCGCATTTTATGCTCTTCTTCCGGAGTTTGATCATCATAGCCGAGCAAATGCAAGAGACCGTGTACCAAGTAAAGAGAGAGCTCTCGATAAAGATGATCGGGCGTATCGGCGGTATATTCCGCTGCCGCTTGCGGATTGATGAAAATTTCTCCGAGATGACGGGGAGATTCCGATGCATCGTCCAAAGGAAAAGAAATACAATCGGTAGGAGAAGGATCGTTAAAATGGTCTTGATGAAGTTTGCAAATTTCCTCTTGCTCCACAAAATAGACGGCCGCCTCATCTCCCTTTTGACCTTCTCTTTGCGGAATCGATTTTACGATAAAACGAACCGAATCAAGGGATAGGGGAATGAGGTTTTGTCGATTATAAACGTGGATTTTCAATACTATTCTTCAACGGGAGTTTTCGGAAGACCCGTGATTTTTCTTCGAGAATCGTCCCAACGGTTCAGTTTTTTAAGAACGTCAATACGCTCAAAACGCTTGAGGACATTTCGTTTTTTACCTGTTTTTGCCGATTTTCCGAAGCTTGGATGTCTGGACATAAAATTACTTTCCCGTTTTAAACGTTTTTAATTTTAGGTATGAAAAATTGAGAAGCAAGCTCTTCGGGAAGGGCGCTTTCATGAAGTTTATAACCTGCCGATAAGGCGTCTTTTTTCGGCCCCGTTTTTTTTCCCGGAAGGGCCGGTCTTTTCGGTGAAACGGCTCGTTTCGTATTCTGTTTGCTGATCCTGGTCATAGTACCCTCGAATTTTGCCGAAAATTGTATATCAAAAGAGTTATTTTAACAAGAGGTTAATTTGTTTTTTAGCCTATCGGTCAGGAGGGAGCTTTCTCCGGGTGAACGATACCGCAGGAGATCGTAAATTTAATGGCATCCTCGATAGACATGTCGGTAGCGATTAAGTCCTTTTTTTTAAATAAAAGAAGGTAACCGGAAATCGGATGGGGGGCGGTCGGTAAGAGAACCGTTACCAGTTCATCCTTGCTTTTTTCCAGGCAACTTTTAGGGGCCGGTCCGCTGACGAGACCCAAACAAAAACGATCCTTCGTGGGGAAAGGAGCCAGAACTACTTGTTTAAAGGATTCGGTATCCGGAGAGAAAAGACTTTTCAAAATATCTTTTGTCGTTTTGTAAATGGTTTTAACAACCGGAAGGCGATTGATGATGGAGTCTCCGAGTTTTAAGAAGTAATTAATGAAGAACAGTCGACCCAGCATGCCGACGAGAGTCGTAAAAACGAATAAAAGAAATAGAATGACGAATTGTACGGTATAATGCAAAACATTCGGCGAAATCAGGGAGGTCAGTTTTATATTCGAAAGACGGAAATAAGAGTCAAATAACTTGATAAAGGGATTCGTCAGAAAATTCAAAATAAAAATAACGATGAGAAGGGTCACGGCTAAAGGTAATAAAAGGGCCAGGCCGGAGAGAAAGGTTCGCTTCATGAGATCCCCCGTTCGATAAGAGGGGGTTGAGGCGAAATCATTCCGCAGGAAACGACATATTTCAGAGCTTCTTCTACCGTCATGTCGAGGGCGATGATTTCCTCGGTATGGAATTGAATCAGGTAGCCCGTCGTCGGATTGGGAGTCGTCGGAATAAAAACGGAGGTCAGGGGTTTGCCCTCTCGAGCGGGATAGGAGGGGGACTCTCGGCTTAAAAAACCGACGGAAAAAACATCGGGATTCGGGAAGGGAACCATAACGACCTGTTTAAAGGCTTTCGTTTGATCGGTAAAAATAACGTTAATAACTTCTTTGACCGTTTTATACAGTTTATTGATGACCGGAATTTTGTGAATAACCTGATCGCCGAGTCGAATGAGACTTTTAAAAAAGAACCAACGGGCAAATAGGCCGAGTAACAAGATAATAAAAAAAAGAACGAGAAGAATAAAAATCCGACTCCAGAAGTCGAGAGCTTTCGGAGAAGTGAGAAAGGCGATATTCGTTTTAAAAAAAGGAAGCCCGGAAAGAGCTCTCTCGGTAAATTCCAAAAAGGGTTCCGTTAATAAATCGATAATTAATAAAACGACGATGAAAGTGACGGCAATGGGCAGAAGGATAATCATGCCCGTTAAGAAATTACGTTTCATACGAATCGACAAAGACTCCCCGGGTAAATCGACTTCGTCGATCATAACAATCCCGGCTTTTTGTGACTACAGGCATCTTTGCCATTCGACTTCTTGGGTGATCAGGCAAACCGAACGAACTTTTACCGTGATTTTCGTGCCGATTTCCAGGACTTCCTTTTCGGATTCCCCCTTAAGAAGAGACTTTTTCTCGTGATAGACATAGTAATCTTTCCCGATTTGAGAAATATGTAAAAAACCTTCGAATAAATATTCGGGGATATCGAAGAAAATACCGAAGGGTTTGATTTTGGTAATGAAGGCTTCATAAACATATCCGCCCTTTTTATTTTGCCGCAGTCGCATTAAACGAAGCACTTTCAACGTTCTTACCGAATTTTCCGCTTTTGCCGAAAGGCGCTCCTTATCGGAGCAGTTCATGCAGACTTTCTCGATGTCGCAAGAGGGATGTTCTCCGAAAAGGCGACGATGAATAATTAAGTCGACATAGCGACGAATCGGACTGGTAAAATGACAGTAATAATCGAGTTTAAGTCCGTAGTGGCCGATATTTTCCGGGGAGTAAAAAGCGAGTTTCATACTTTTAATGAAAGCGACGGCCAGTCGGTGTTCTCGGGGTGTTTCCCGAACCTCTTCAAAAAGCCTTTGCAACTCCTTTTGATCGGGTTTTTTCTTTATCGAAAATCCCATCGAGGAAGCAGCCGTCATGAAATCGGCGAGACTTTCTTCTTTCGGTTCTTCGTGAACCCGAAAAGGGATCGAAGTTTTTTGATCGAAAAGGTGACGTGCGATGATTTCATTGTTTTTTAACATGAACTCTTCGATCATTTGGTGGGTGATGTCATAATCGATAATTTCCATTCCGACCGGAGTCCCGGAACGATCGAGTTTGATTTTAGAACTTTTTAACGAAAAATCGACGCAACCTCTTTCCTTTCTTTGTTCTTTTAAGAGCAGGGCTAATTCTTTCAGAAGGCAAAGATCTTTATAAAAGGGGCTTTTGACTTCCTGATCGAGGATTTTTTTAGCGTCTTCATAGGAGAATCTTTTTCTTGAAAAGATGATCGAACGACGGATCTCGTAACGAATCAGTTCTCCTTTTGCATCGAAGGTCATTAACGTGGAGATCGTGAGACGATATTTTTTCGGCTTGAGGCTGCAAAGGTTATCGGCCAATTTCGGGGGGAGCATCGGCAGGCAGGTATCGGGAAAATAGGTGGAGTTGCACCTTTCCGAAGCTTCGGCGTCCAGGGCCGTACCCGGTTTTACGAAAAAGGAGACGTCCGCAATATGTACGCCGAGGTGATAGGTGCCGTCCGGTTTCTTTTCTATGGAAAGAGCATCGTCGAAATCCTTGGCCGTTTCAGGGTCTATCGTAAAAACATTCAGATAGGAGAGGTCTTCATGAGTCGGATAGTCTTTCGGAACAATTTCATCGGGGAGACAAGCAATTTCTTCCAGAGCCTTCGGAGGAAACTCCTTATTTAAATTGAATTCATAAACGGCCGATCGAGTATCGACGCTCGGATTGTCAATATGACCCAAGTAGCGGGAATAAACGGCCTGAAGGGTCCCTTTAACGGCTTTTTGTTGTCTTACGTCAACGGCTACTCGATCTCCGATAATGAGTTTTTTCCGTTTCGGAGGAGCCATTTCAATTTCTTTACTTAATCCCAACAGGGGGCAAAAAAGGCGGATGGAGTCCTTTTCCGAACGGATGACCGTTCCTCCGATCAGAAGATGGCGCCTTTGCAACACGCCCGTGATCTTTCCTTCGATTCCTTTTCCGGATTCGGTGTTCGTGATCTGAACTTCGACGAGATCCCCTTCCATGGCGTGTCCCGATTCATCCTTGGGAATAAAGATGTCTTCCGGACCGATTTTTTCGGTGGGCTTTACGAATCCGAATCCGAATCGGTGGGATTTATAGATTCCTTTGACAACGGTTAGAGGTAATGCGCTTTTCTTTTGCTTCTTTTTCGGATATCGGCGTTTTTTTTTGTTTTTTTCGTTCATGACTCACTTATTTTGTTTTTTTAAAAATGACGGATACTACACGTCGGCTTCTTTTAGGAAAAGGGGCGTAAGATCTCCTTTGATCGTAAAGGAGAATTTCTATATGCTGCCTTTCTCGGAATAACACATAGGATAACCGATTATCGGAATAAAAGATATGGACGAAAAGGGAAGTAAGAAAAAATTTGACCCGCAATCTTTTGAATCTAAGTGGCAAGACTACTGGGAGAAAAAAAAAGTTTATCGATCGGAGGTCGATAAAAACAAGCCGAAATACTACGTTTTGGACATGTTTCCCTATCCGTCGGGGGCGGGATTGCATGTGGGACACCCGGTCGGCTATACCGCAACGGACGTGATTTCCAGGCATAAAAGACAGTTAGGTTACAACGTGATGCATCCGATGGGATGGGATAGCTTCGGTCTACCCGCGGAACAGTATGCGATACGTACCGGTATTCATCCGAAAGTAACGACCGAGGAGAATATTCGAAGGATCAAAAAACAATTGCGCGCCCTGGGTTTCGATTATGATTGGGAACGGGAAATTCGTTCTTCCGATCCCTCTTTTTACAAGTGGACGCAATGGTTTTTTACCAAACTGTATGAGAAGGGATTGGCTTATCAAGCCGAACTGTCGGTAAACTTTTGTCCGGCATTGGGGACCGTTTTGGCTAATGAGGAAATCGAGGACGGCCGATCGAAGATCGGAGATCATCCGGTGGAAAAAAGGCCGCTTCGTCAATGGGTTTTAAAAATAACCGCCTATGCCGATCGCTTGCTCGAAGATTTGGAGGAATTGGACTGGCCGGAGAGCACGAAAAAATTGCAGCGGAACTGGATCGGAAGAAGCGAGGGGGCCAACATTCATTTTATCGAGGAAAGTACGGGAGAAACGATCACGGTTTTTACGACCCGGCCCGAAACTATTTTCGGAGTGACCTTTTTAACCTTGGCTCCCGAACATCCTTTGGTCCCGCACATCCTCTCCGAAGAGCAAAGGCCCTCGGCTGAAGCCTATATTCGGGAAGCCGGAAAGAAGTCGGACGTGAAAAGAGCTGAATTGGCAGCCGAAAAAACGGGTGTATGGACCGGTGCCTTTTGTTTGCATCCCGTTACCGGAGATAAGGTGCCCGTTTGGATTTCCGATTACGTTCTTTCCGGATACGGAACGGGAGCCGTCATGGGCGTTCCCGGAGACGATGAAAGGGATTTCGATTTTGCAAAAAAATATGCCCTTCCGATTCTTTCGGTGATCGATCCTTCCTTTGTTCCGGAGGATACCGACTCGGAAACGTATCGAAAAAAGGTGTCCGACGGAGAATGCCCGACGGGAGGAGCTCCGGGAACGATGATTCGGAGCCGGGCTCCGGATTTAGATCTGAACGGTCTTTCTTTTGTAAAAGCTCGCGAAAAAACGTGCGAGTATTTGGAAAGAAAGGGCAGGGGTGAAAAAACCGTTACATACAAACTAAGGGACTGGCTCTTTTCCCGACAACGTTATTGGGGAGAACCCATACCGATTCTGCATCTTGATGATGGTTCTCTTCGCCCTCTCGGCTTGGATGAACTGCCTCTTCTTCCTCCGGACTTAGTCTCTTACGCTCCTTCCGAAACGGGAGAAAGCCCCTTGGAGCGAGACCGCGATTGGGTGGAGATTCGGGATGCAAAATCCGGAAAAAAAGCCTATCGAGAGACGAATACCATGCCGCAATGGGCCGGCTCCTGTTGGTACTATTTAAGGTATCTCGATCCCCGAAACGATGAAAAGCCTTTCTATCCCGAAAAAGAGCGTTATTGGATGCCGGATCTTTATATCGGGGGAACGGAACATGCCGTGCTCCATTTGTTATATGCGAGATTTTGGCATAAGGTTTTATATGATTGCGGCCTTGTACATACGAAGGAACCTTTTCGAGCCCTTTGCAATCAAGGTCTCGTAACGGCTAAATCTTTCAAAAATGCCCGAAATGCGTATGTCTCTCCGGAGGAAGTCATCGAGAAAAACGGCGCCTATTTTCATCAACAAACGGGTGAATCTCTTACGGCCGGTATGGACAAAATGTCCAAATCGAAGTTGAACGGGTTGAGTCCCGACGAGGTGATTGAAGAATTCGGGGCGGATGCCTTGCGTCTTTATGAAATGTTTATGGCTCCGATCGAAAAGGAAAAAATATGGAATACGGAAAGCATTGTCGGTTGTTATCGATTGCTTCACCGTTTTTACGACCTCTGTAACAACGAAACTTTATCAGACGTTGATACGGAAGAAGCTTTTTCATTAGGGCATATTTTGGTAAAGGGGGTGCAAGAGGACATTGAGTCACTCCATTTCAATACGGCAATTTCCAAATTAATGATTTTCATCAATGAGTTTACGAAGTTGCCTTCTTATCCGAAGTCCGTCCTCAAGATGGGAATACAGTGTCTTTACCCCTTTGCTCCTCATACGGCCTATGAGCTTTGGGAAGCGATAGGCGAGAAGTCGGAATTGGCTTATGAACCCTATCCGAAATGGGATCCCCGCTATTTGGAGAATCCCGTGGTAACATATGTCGTCCAAGTCAACGGAAAGTTGCGAGGCCGTTTTGATTTGCCCAGAGACTTAGGGGAAACAGCCGTTATCGAAAAGGCGCGCGAGCATAAGAATATTTCGGGCTATTTAGAGGGGACCGTCGTAAAAACCATTTTCGTTCCGAACAAGTTATTGAATTTCGTGATCCGATTACGGTTTTGTATGAGGCGCTCCTTTTTCTGTTGCTTCTGCTCTGTTCTCCTTTTTTAGCCTATCGGTATTTGTGTAAAAAAAAGTATCGGGGCTTTTCTTCCTTGAAACTGGGTTTTCGGCGGGTTCCGGATTTTTCCGCCGGTCCGCTGATTTGGGTGCATGCGGTTTCGGTCGGGGAAATAAAAGCCGTTTCTGCCTTGGTGAAGCTTTTGAAGGAGAATTGTCCGAAATATCGCATCGTTATTTCATCGATTACGAGAACGGGGCATGAGGAGGCAAAAAAAAGCTGTCCCGGTGCCGATGCTCATCTCTTTATGCCGTTTGATTTTATTCGAGTCATTCGTCGTTTTTTGAAAAATGTATCTCCGGAATTGGTATTGATTTCCGAGACCGATATTTGGCCGAATTTCTTACGGGTCTGTAAGGAAAAGGGGGCACGTATTGCACTGGTAAACGGAGCCATTTCCGAAAGATCCTGCCGACGGTTGAAAAAAGTTCCTTTTTTTGCCCGTTATTATTTTTCTCCTTTCGATTTGTTTTTATTGCAGAATGAAATCTATGAAAAGAGATTCGCTTCCCTGGGTATCCCCTCCGGAAAAATCGGAGTTATTCCCAATCTGAAATGGGATGATCGTTATCAAGAAATGGATGCCGAGGAACTCTTATTTCTTCGGAAGCGTTTCGGAATAAAAGGACCGGTTATTACCGTCGGATCTACTCATGAAAAGGAGGAGGAAATGATTCTGTCCGAACTTATTCCTCTTTTGCAAGAAGATCCCGATTTGAAAATAGTATTGGTTCCGAGGCATCCGGAACGCTTTTCTGACGTCGAAAAGCTTTTGCATAAAAAGGGGATTTCCTACGCATGTTCCGCCGGTCCCCAAGAAATGCTTTCGGAGCGAGTGATCCTGGTGAATGAAATGGGTTTTTTAAGAAAGTGCTATCAAATTTCTTCGCTAGCCGTCGTAGCCGGAAGTTTCATTCCTAAGATAGGGGGACACAATATTATGGAACCGTCGTACTTTTCCGTTCCCTGCCTATTTGGACCCTATATGCAGAAGCAATCGACATCCGTTGATTTGGTCTTGAAAAATCGGGCGGGTCAACAAACGGAAATTCGTCAATTAGCTTCTGCCGTTCGAGAACTATTAAAAAATGACGCGGAAAGGAAGCTGATGGGAGAGAGGGGAAAACGCATTTTTACGGAAGCGGCGGGAGGAAGTCAAAAAACTTTCGAAAGAATAAAAACCTTCTTGAAATAAAAGGAGG
>CAYGJM010000067.1:0-2521 GCA_964350295.1 uncultured bacterium
ATTTGATTCCGGGAGAGAGACAATTTTTGAAGCCTTCCCAACCCTTGAAAAGCTCCCGGATCGATGCGGGAAATTTGATTCCCGGAGAGATATAATTCTTGAAGACTTCCCAATCCTTGCCAAGCTTCCGGTTCGATGCGGGAAATTTGATTCCGGGAGAGAGACAATTTTTGAAGCCTTCCCAACCCTTGAAAAGCTCTCGGTTCGATGCGGGAAATTTGATTCCCGGAGAGAGACAATTCTTGAAGACCGGAGCAGTATTGCAGAATTTTCGTGGGTATGGTTCTTAACCTTCCATAAGAAAAGCTCAAATCTTGAATTTGCCCCAAAGCCGCTTGATTATCCGGATTTTCCAACCAAGTAAGGAGATTCTCGGCGTTATCGACGGGAATCGGTATGTCTTGACTCCAAAGAGCCCTTGCCGTGATCAGGAGGTCTTTTTTTTCCTCGACTTTTTGGATGGCTTCGGCTAGACCTTTTATATGGGTGACGTGAAACGGATTGAAGTTTTTTTCGGCGAGAATAGGGTTTAGTACAGTTTCTTCTGCGGATAGGGGGGCTGAATCGGGAGAATAGAGATATTCCTTAGCCAGCTTTTTGATTTCCGTATAAAACTTTCGGATTTTTTCTTCCGGAGAGATTGCTTTTTCCGCAAGAATGGCCTCATGGAGGGCTACAAGAACCTCCATTCCCGGTTGATGGGTTATTCCTTTAAGGCATTTGAAGAATAGGGCTTGCAAGTTTTGGTCCAATTCCGGTAAGGGCCCCTTCTCACAGAGAGAGGAGAGGGCAAGAGCCCATAAGGGCGGTATGTTTCCGTCGGGGGTTGCCGCCGAGGCTTCCCCGACGGGATAGACCGTGAAGGTTTGTTCGGGGAAAACGGTCGGAAGAAGAAAGTCTTCGATTCGAACGGAGAGGCTATCCTTAGACGGCTCTTCTTTCACCGGAACAAGCGGTAGCAGGGAGGCGGCTAATTGGGCCTGTTCTTTGAAAAAAGCGGTAGCCATGCGAAAGAGATTGCTAAAGAGGGTAAATCTTTCGAGAAGGTCGGGAGGAAGAAGGTCATAGGCTAAAGTTCCCCCTCCGGGATAGAACTTCGGGAAGTTGCCCCCTCCTCCTCCTCCGTGAAGGAGAGAGTCCGGAGAGGGAGAATTCCCGTTCGGAAGGGTGATATTGAGGGAAGTGTTGTTCATATGGAAACTTACTGAAATTACCGAGCCTACGGAATTATTTTATTTATACTTCCCCGGAACGGAAGAAGCTTGATATCGGAAAGTAAACGATAAAAATCTTTCCGTTAACTTTTTCGTTTTCGATCGACTTCCTTCAGGAATTTTTTCCGAGGCCTTATATGGTGAGGCGTAATTTCTAAAAGCTCGTCTTTTTCGATAAAGTCGATGGCCTGTTCCAAGGTGAACTTTCTCGGAGGAGTTAACTGTATCAGATCGTCGCTTCCGGAAGCCCGAACGTTGGTCAGCTGCTTCCCTTTGACGACGTTTACGATCAAGTCATTGGTACGACTGTGTTCGCCGACGATCATTCCTTCATAGACTTCATCTCCGGGGGAGACGAAAAGAACCCCGCGGTCTTGAATGCCGAAGGCAGCATAAGCATTGGCTTTACCTTGTGCATTGGAGATCAAAACTCCTCGCAGCCGGCTTTGGATTTCTCCTTTCCAAGGAGAAAAGGATTCAAATTGGGAGGTCAGGATTCCCTTTCCTCTCGTTTTGGTGATAAAGTTTCCTCTCCATCCCATCAATCCCCTTGTCGGAACGAGGAATTCCATACTCGTGTTTTTATGCTCATCGGTATGCAAGGAGAGCATTTCGCCTTTTCGCGTAGAAAGCTCTTCAATAATCGATCCGGAAAATTCTTCGGGAACCTCGATAAACACCTTCTCTATGGGTTCGTATTGTACGCCCCCTTCTTGTTTGAGAATAACTTTCGGTTTCGATACGCTCATTTCGAAGCCCTCTCTGCGCATGGATTCGATCAAAACGGACAGATGGAGTTCTCCTCGTCCGGAGACGGAGATTTTATCCTGCTCGGCATCGAAAAGAATTTGCAGGGATACGTTTGCTTTTTTTTCTTCTTCGAGTCTTTCCCGAATTTTATTCATTGTCAGGTGCTTTCCGTCTTTCCCGACGAAAGGGGAGGTATTGACCATAAAATCGATGGAAAGAGTCGGTTCGTCGATCTTAATCGGAGGAAGTCGAATGATTTTTTCGGGAGAGCAGAGAGTATCTCCGATCAAAACGTTTTCGATCCCGGCCAAGCTGACGATATCGCCGCAGGAAGCCGAATCCTGTTCCGTTTTTTGGATTCCGTGATAGCTTTGAATCCGAGTAATTCTTTTCTTTGTTTCATTACCTTGAGGATCGATATGAATGATTTCTTCACCCACGCGAATCGTTCCGTTTAAAACTTGTCCGGTGGCTTGTCTGCCGACATATTTATCATAGTGGAGGGTTGCACATTGCATGAGAAACGGAAGTTCGATATCTCCCTGAGGATCCGGTAC
>CAYGJM010000067.1:2531-8420 GCA_964350295.1 uncultured bacterium
CCAAAAGGGGAGCAAGATCTTTCGGTTCATCTCCGGTATGCAGGAAGGCAAATTCCTTCGTCGCCGAAGCATAACAGTAAGGAAAATCGGCTTGTTTATCGTTAGCGCCCAATTCGATGAAGAGGTCGAACACCTCATTCAGCACTCGATCCGGATCGGAGTGCGGACGGTCGATCTTATTGATAACGACGAGAGGACAGAGTCCTTTTTCCAAAGCTTTTTTCAAAACGAAACGGGTTTGCGGCATGGGACCTTCTCGGGCATCAACTAAAAGGAGGACCGAGTCGACCATCCCCAATATCCGCTCTACTTCTCCGGAAAAGTCGGCGTGTCCCGGCGTATCGATAATATTAATTTTAACTTCCTTATGGAAAATGGAGGTGTGTTTGGCGAAAATCGTAATCCCCCGTTCTTTTTCCTGATCATTGCTGTCCATGACTCGTTCGGGAAGAACCTCATATTCTTTGAAAGTATTCGTAAATTTCATGAGAGCATCGAGCATCGTGGTTTTTCCGTGATCGATGTGGGCTATAATGGCGATATTTTTAATGGCTTGTTTTTTCATATTTTTAACGGAAGGGGTAATCAAAAAGAAATGAGTATAAGGAATCGCCGTCTTATTTTATACATTTTTTTCCGGAACGATGGCCCACCCGACCAAGTAGGTGAGGGCCATGGGTAAAAAACCGGTGATCAGCGTTAAAACCACGGCTAATAGACGGACGATGATCGGGTCGGCGTGAAACAAGCGGGCCATTCCCCCGAACAAACCGGAAAAGACTCTGTCTTTGCGAATTCTGTAGAGTCGGCGAAAGTCCATGGCGGGAGCGTTTCTCGGTTCTTCCGGAATGAGAACGGCGGCAAGAATATAGAGAATCAGAAAGGGAAGAAAGGCAGTTAGCGTTCCCAGAAAAACGAGAAGGAGGCGAAGGATCGAGGGGTCTATTTTAAAATAACTGCCGAGTCCTCCGCAGACGCCGGAGATTTTTTTATCGCAACCGGATCTGTACAGTCTTCTCATTTTTTCCTTGGGGTTATGGGTTCCTACGAGGGCCGATTATAAGGAAAATCTTATTTTTAGGAAAGAAGGGGTTCGACTTCTTCCAAGGCATCTTTATGCACCAGCATTAAAATTTCATCTCCCGTTTCAATCACCGTTTCTCCCGAAGGGACGATATACTGTCCTTTTCGAGTGATCAAAACGATTAAAATATTTTTCGGAAAACCGAGTTCGATAATCTCTTTTCCGACGGCCTTCGAATAGTGAGGTACGGTGAGTTCGATCATTTGCATTTCTTTTTGATCCTGTTGATAGGAGGCCGTTTCATCCAGAGTGACCTGGCGCGTTTCTCTCAAAGGTTTTTGCAACTTGAGAAGACGTGCCAGGTATCCTATGGTCGTACCCTGAAGAAGGATTGAGGTAAGAACGATGAAAAAAACGATGTTGAAAATGGTTCCGGCTCCCGGGATTTTTGCCGTTAGGGGGAAGGTAGCCAAAATAATGGGAGCCGCCCCTCTTAAACCGACCCAGGAAACCAATACCTTTTCCCGTAACCGGATTTTATGAAAAGCGAGAGAGAGGAACACGGAAGCCGGTCGGGCAACGAACATCAATGCTCCGGATAGTAAAAAAGCACCCGGGGCTATGGCCAGTAAAGAGGAGGGAACAACGAAAAGTCCCAAAATAATAAACATCGAAATCTGCATAAGCCAGGAGAGACCGACATGAAATTGACGGAGCGTTTTTTTATGGAGGGAATCCTTGTAACTCGTAACGAGACCGGCAACGTAAACGGCTAGAAACCCGCTTCCTCCCGCATAGGTGACAAGTGAATAAACCAGGAGTACGGAGGAAAGGGTGTATACGGGGTAAAGGCCCTTATACTCCAATTTTAGATGATTGATTCCCAGGACTAATAAACGACCGAACAGATACCCGAGGATAAATCCGAAAGACATCTGTCGAAAGAAAAGCCAAAGGAGGTTGCCGACGGAAGGGCTGTCCTGTAACAAGAGGTGGATGAGGCCGACCGTAAGGAAAACGGCCATGGGGTCATTCGAGGCTGATTCCATTTCCAAAAGGGAGTCCAAACCATTTTTTAAACCGACTTTTTTCGAACGAAGGATACTGAAAACCGCTGCCGCATCCGTAGAGGAAACGACGGCCCCCAAAAGCATGCTTTCCGGTAGGGGAAGGTGAAGAAAAATATGGGCAAAGAAACCCGTAACGACGGCCGTTACGAAAACGCCGACGGTAGAAAGAAGAATACCCTCCGAAAAAATGGGTCGGATATTTCCCCAAACCGTATTATAGCCGCCGGAAAAAAGAATATAGATCAAGGCCAGGATTCCCAGAGTTTGCGCGATTTCGGCATTTACGAAATGAATTCTTCCGATTCCCTCTTCTCCGGCCAGAAAGCCGAGAATCAAGAATAAAATAAGAGAGGGAATTCCGAGTTTAAAAGAAGCCTTGCTGCTGAATATGCTCAGGACCAAAAGAACGGAAATTTCGAAAAATATTTTTTCCGGCGGCATCAATCCTCGTTATTTCGGTGCTATCCGTCCTCTATATCTCAAGGGGAAATATAGAGAAACATTTATTCGATCGAATGGCTTTTGCAAAAAACAAAAAGATTCTTTATGAAGAAATTTTAGATGTTGTTATGATAACTTTTCTTGACCGTTTCGTTTGCTTTTCGGCAAATGAAAAAAAGATCTCTTACCCGTTTGAGAAAACGAATGTTCGCTCTTTTAAAAAACATTTCTTCGCCTCTTTTCAGTTTAGCCTTTCTCATGATCAGCGTAGGTCTTTTTTCGACCTTCGTTCCCTTGCGCTTGACGTTGGACGGAATCGGTCCCTTTATCGTCGGAGCGGTCACTTCCTCCTATTTTGCCGGGCAGGTGATCGGTTCCCTCCGGGCCGAACGACTGATCAATAAGGTCGGCTATATACGCGCCTTTGCCGCGCTGGCTTCCCTGATGTCCTGCGTTTCGGCCGCCATGGGGATTTTATTGCATCCCTTTTTTTGGATGCTTTTCCGTTTCTTGATGGGATTTTTCACCGCAGGCCTCTACGTCATTATCCAAAGTTGGCTTTTGATGATCGGCGGAAAGGAAAAGAGGGGAACCATTCTCTCTTTCTACATGATTTCCTTTTATTCGGCTCAAGCCGGGGGGCAATTCGTGTTGAACCTCGCCTCCCCGCTAACTGCCGTTCCTTTTGCCGTCGGTTCCTTTTTATCCTCGCTTGCCGTCCTGCCCGTGACCCTATCGGCCCGTCCCTCTCCTCCGGTCGGCGAGCGTTCGCGACTGAGCCCCCTTCAGTTATTTCGTATTTCCGCTTTCGGGGTTTCGACCGCTTTTACCTCGGGTCTGATTATGGGGTCTTTTTTCGGTCTTACCCCCGTATTTGCCAATGCTATCGGGATGAAGACCTCGGAAGTGGCTACTTTTATGGGGATGACCATTATAGGCGGATTTTTACTTCAATGGCCTTTAGGGCGCCTTTCCGATCGATTGAATCGAAGGGGAGTATTGATCGGGGTCTGCTTTATCACCTCGTTAATCTCTCTTTTGATGGTGTTGGCTTCATTCCTGTCAAAAGATATTCTGGTTATTCTCTCCGTGCTTTTCGGGGTTTTTGCCATTACGGTCTATCCCTTGAGTATTTCTTATACGAATGATTTTTTGGATTCTCGGGATTTGGTAGCCGCAACCGGCGGTTTGCTTCTTTCTTACGGAATGGGATGCGTCGTCGGCCCGTTGATAGCCCCCCTTTTAATGAAAGTTTTCGGACCCGCCGGCCTATACGTTTATCTATCCATCGTTTCTTCGGGAATCGCTTGTATCGGAATGATCAAAAAAAGAAGACGCGTTTCCGTTTCCGAGCAGGTAAAACACAGAGCCATTCCTCAATTAACCGAGGTTAATCCCCAAATTTTGGAAGAGCCTTTCTTATCCGAACCGGTTGAAGAGACGGTTTCCTCGGACGAGAGACTCGGTATCGAGTCCTGACCCCCTAAAGAGACTTCGGGAGTGTAAAAGAGGCACCGGTCTTTACGGCATCTTAATATTCTATCTTTATGATTCCGAGCAAAGTAAGTGTGGGCCATGTTGCAATCTTTTTATACGAATCCGATCAATGCCACCCTTTTCGGGGAGCGGTTTGTCGAAGCTTCTCTCTATTATAAGGAAGAGGTTTTTTGTCCCGTTTGGGGGTCTTTTACGGAAAAGCTGCCCGAAAGTGACTATTTTCTGGGCACCTTGGTAACGGGAGTCCATGCGCTGGCTTCTTCTTTTTTCGATCGTCTTTCGTTTTTAAATTATTCTCGGTATTTCGGAGCTTCTCTTTTGCAGAGGCCCTTGGAAAGATTCCGCGAAAGAGGGGTCTATCGTGCCGGCATCCGGATATTGGAATTTCTTCCGGCCATTGCCCGCTTGCTCTCTTGGGCAGGGAGGGCATCCCCGCATCTTTTGAATCATTGGGTAAACCATAAAGTCGTTAAAGTCCTTCTCCCTTTTACGGAGGCGGCTTCTCGAACCTTGTATCAAGTCGGTTGTTCGCCGGATACCGATAAAAAGAGTTTTTCCCTTCTTTTAAACAACCAACAAACTTGCGATGTATGGAAAAGCTGGGATGAGTCCTATTTTCCCGTTCTCCGACAAATGGGAATGCCTTTGTTGCTACTGACCTCCGCCCCGTCGTATGATCTCGGAAGACTAAATGAAGAGGGATATCGGCAGTTTACCGAAGTCCATGACGGCGGAAGAGAATTTATGGCCAATCCTCCGAAATCGGAAAGTCTGATTCGGGAAGTAAAAAATTATTTTTTAAGGGAAGGGGGAAGGGGAAGCGATATAGTTTCGTATGAGGACACGGGACATTCCCCCTTTCCCTCTTGGGAGATTTTAGCGACATACGGTCGTTTTTTGCAAGGGGGGAGAGATTCTTATTTAAGACCTTTTTCTTTCAGAAGATTTGTAACGCGCGGATTATCATTTTGTGCGGACTATCAATTGCTTCCCGCTTTTCTTTCCCTGATTCAGACAAGCTCGACCTATGCTCGTTCTCTGGCCTGTCCCTCTTCCGTTGACGAGAATTTCCGGGAAGTTTTTTGCAACAAGCATTGTTTGCCGTTAAACCTTTCTTACAGAGAAATAAGGGAACGATGGGATCGCGAAGAAGCCGAACTGGATAAAGAAATCCGAAAAGGAATAGGGGAACTCACGGGTGAGGGGTCGGAAGTTCACGAGGGGCGCTTTTTGCTTTCCGCAAGTGAGCAAAATACCCTCGGAGCGAAAAAAGGTCTGGAGAACGAGATCGCCAAAATGAAAGAAATAGTCCGGCAATGGAGTGAAAGAGCGGATGAAGCGGAGAAGAGGGCGATCGAATCGGAATATCGGCGAATGGAAGAGGAATTGCAGGGATTAAAAAGTAAAACGGAAAAAGGGGAATATTTAAAAAAATATTACCTGGAAATGATTGAAGATCCTATCTATCGGAAGTTTCACCCCGAAGACTTTCCCAAAGATGAACGTTTGATTACGGAAATCGCTCGTTATAGACTTTATCGAAAGCATCATGGAGAGACTAAAAAATGAACGTGACGTCGGCAAGCGAGACTCTCTGTACGAATTGGCATGTCTTTCACGAAAGGGGACTATTGCGCGACGAGCCGTTCCTTTCCCTTACGATGTCTACCACCTTTCGAGTCCTTACCGATTATTTCCCCGGTTTTTCCGTTTTTGACGTAGCCGGCGCCGTCGGAAGGCTTTTCAGTGAAAGAATATCGTCTTCCTTCGTTTATCGGGCTTTCGATCGCTCGGGACTTCCTCGTTTCGGAAGGATTGTCGATATCATTCGCTTTCTTTCTTTTGTCGGAAGAAATG
>CAYGJM010000068.1:0-8037 GCA_964350295.1 uncultured bacterium
AAGCTCCCTGCGGAATGCCGTTATGCGCAAGTAATACGGCTACGTCTCCGGTAAGCTCCAGGGCAATATCCCCGAAAATATTCGTTAACGACTCATCTTTGGAATATCCTTCCGTAACTTTCCCGCCGAGAAGGGCAGCAACGGAAGCGGCAATGACTTTCACTTGTTGATTGGCTACTCCGCTAAAGAGAGCCGCTCGTGCAAATACGTCAACTCCCGTTTGTATGGCGCCTTTATAATCTCCTAAAAAATCGGAAATCTCGTTCATTCCGTATAAGGCGGAATTTGGTTGATTGGTAACTGATACGGGCATACCCCTCTCCTACATGTTAAGTTTTAAAAAAAAATCTTTACAGGATTATGCCGACAAGACTTTTTTTTTACAATATCTTAACAAGAAAAATATTTTTTATTAAAAAAGGGAAGAATCCTCCGCACGGAGGATTCTTCCCTTTTACATCAACAAGAAACGACGAGAAGTTTATCGTCGAGAAAAAAGATAGAGGCCGACCGGAATGGCTTTTGCCAAGTCAAAGGCAATAAAAGGATAAAATCCCAATCGGAGACAAGAAGAGAGCCCGACGAATCGAGAGAGCCAAAGAGATCCCAGCAATTCATGAAAAACGGTGCCTCCGGCAAGAGCAAGCATATAAAAAACCAAAGAACGTTTTTTTTCGGTCACTTTTCCGACAAAATAAGCCAAGAGAGGAAATCCCCACAAGTAGGCGGCGGACGGTCCTGCAAGGATCAGAGCTCCGAAAGAGCCCCCGGCAAATACCGGCAAACCTGCCGCTCCTTGAAAAAGATAGGCCAAAACGGCATAAGCACCCTTTCGCGCTCCCAATAAACCTCCGGTGAGAATAACGGCCGGCGTCTGCAGCGTCAGGGGAACCGGAGTGAAAAATAAAGGAATTTTTATCTGAGAACAAATTCCGATAAAACAAGAGGCCAAAAAGACCTGTAAAACGGTCACGACTGCTGCGGGAAGCTTTTCTTCCACAGCGGAAAGAGGGTGAAAAAAAATTTTTTTGAACATCGAAGAACTCCCTTTTTCGACTTGAACGTCACAAAGGATATCCGATCCGTGCATTTTATGCACGGATCGATTTCCGCTCTCGGAGAGGAGACGGAAACTCTTTTCTTTTATTTCTCGGAAAGATACAATCCGATCTCTTATCAATAAGAGAGAACGAGTTGAAAGAGTTAGCATTCCCCGCCGTGATCTGGCTGCTTACCGGTCTTCTTTCCGCGCGTACGGCTCGGAAGAGAGGTCGTCATCCGAGACGCTGGTTTGCCCTCGGCATCCTTTTGGGGATTTTCGCCGTCTTGATTCTTTATGCCCTTCCTACCAAAAAGGTCCCGGTAATTTGCGAGACTTCGGCAACTCCGGTATCGAATAAACCCGAACCCGGTTTATCCGGAAGGCTTTGGTATTACTTATCCGCAACGGAAGAACGGATAGGGCCCGTTTGTTTTGAAGAACTAAAAGAAAAACGCGAAAAGGGAGAAATTTCTTCTACTACTTATCTGTGGACGGAAGGAATGTTGGATTGGAAAAGATTGGAGGAGCTCCCTTACCTGAGAACGGAACTCCCCTAAAAAACTACCAGCTGGCTTTAAAAACGCCGGGAACTAACCCGCGATTAGCCATATCTCGGAAACAAATTCGGGAAACGTTAAACTTACGCAAAAAACCCCGAGAACGGCCCGTTAATTGACAACGGTTTCTCAAGCGAATGACCGAGGAGTTTTTAGGCAACCGATTCAAGTCATCGATCGCTTGGAGTTTTTCTTCGTGATCAAGATCGGGATTCAAGATTTTGCTTTTCAGCACAACTCTTTTTTCCCAATACTTATCAACTAATTTTTGACGTTTTCTCTGTTTTTCCACACTCGACTTTTTCGCCATATCACTTTTTCCTTGCAGGTCCTTTTTGTCTTTGTTTACGATTCGGGTCCTTCTTATTAATTACGTAAAGGCGCCCTTGTCTCTTCACGATGATATCCCCTTTAGAGGGATCTGCTTTTACCGATGCACGAACTTTCATATCATTTCTCCGAAATTGACACTCTTTATAACCCTCTTTCGAATTATTTTCCATCTTTTTCCGTAAAAAAGGAGATTCCTCCTCCCGTGACGGAGTTCACCGGTTGACTTTTGTCACTTTTCCTGAGAAAATCCGTTTTTTCATTCGGTAGGTTTATGTCTTTAAAATTATTTAATACCCTTACGGCAAAAAAAGAACTCTTCTCTCCGCAAACTCCGGGACAAGTAAAAATGTATGCCTGCGGCCCCACGGTCTATGACTTTGCTCATATCGGCAATCTTCGCACCTACGTTTTCGAAGATTTATTGAGAAAAACCATGGAGTATCTCGGTTATGAAGTCATTCAAATTATGAATATTACCGATATCGACGACAAAACGATTCGACGATCAAGGGAAAAAGGAATTCCTCTCAAAGAATACACCGAGCGATATACCCGTTTATTTTTGGAAGACCTCCGAACGTTAGAGATTCGGGAAGCGAAGAAATGTCCAAAAGCTACGGAATGTCTGCCGGATATGATCGATATGATTTGTCGATTAATCGATACCGGATATGCCTATAGAGGGAAAGATCAAAATATTTATTTTTCCGTTCGGAAATTTTCAACATACGGATGTCTTTCTCATTTGGATCTTTCTTCCTTGAAAGAGGGGGCCTCGGGTCGTTTAGACGTCGATGAATATGATAAGGAAAATGCGGGTGATTTCGTATTATGGAAAAGCTATCTTCCCGAAAGAGACGGATCGGTTTTTTGGGAGAGCCCCTTCGGCCCGGGACGCCCCGGATGGCATATTGAATGTTCGGCCATGGCCATAAAATACCTCGGTCATACATTGGATATTCACCTGGGAGGAGTCGATAATATTTTTCCCCACCACGAAAATGAAAGAGCTCAATCGGAATGCTTTTCCGGGAAAAATTTTTGTTCTTTTTGGGTACATGCCGAGCATTTGCTCGTAAACGGAAAAAAAATGTCTAAAAGTGCCGGAAACTACTTTACTCTCGGTGATCTCCTGAAACGAGGATTCACCGGAAAAGAGGTCCGTTATATGTTATTGCAAACGCATTATAAAACTCCCTTGAATTTTACGTTGGAGGGAATGCAAGGGGCAAAAAATGCTTTGCGACGCCTCCAAAACTTCATCGACCGCTTATCCGGCATTAGGGGTACCGGATCTTTTCCCCTCGATCCCCTCCTCCTTTCCGTGCAAAAAAAGTTCGAGGAGGCCCTGTTTGACGATCTTAATATTCCCGAAGCCTTGGCGGCCTTATTCGAAGGCATTCGAGAAATAAACATCTTGATTGATGAAAATAAGTTGTCCGCGGAGAACGGGCAATCGATTCTCCGATTATTTCGCTCTTTGAATCGAGTTCTTTCCCTTTTCTCCTTTGACGAGCAAAATGCGGGAATCCCGGAAACCGTTCAAGAAGCTTTGCAAAAAAGAAAGGAAGCCCGCGAAAAAAAAGATTGGAAAGAGGCCGATCGACAAAGAGACGAAATCCTGTCCATGGGATATTTAATCGAGGATTCCCCCGAAGGGGTTCGACTGAAAAAGATATCTTCCTAAGTTCCCTTCGGTTTCATCATCGGGAAATACAAGACCTCTCGGATATAAAATCGATTCGTAAAAAGCATAACCAAACGATCGATGCCGATGCCGATCCCCCCGGCAGGGGGCATTCCCTGGTAGACGGCTTCCAAAAACTCCTCGTCCAAAGGATGAGCCTCTTCATCCCCTCTTTCCCTTCGCAATACCTGCTCTTCCAGCAATTTCTTTTGCATTTCGGGATCATTTAACTCGGAATAGGCGTTCGAAACCTCACACCCCAAAACAAAACTCTCGAATCTCTCGACCAAAATCTCCTTTTTCGACTGCGAAGGATCCCGATGCACCTTACATAAGGGGGTCGTTTCGATCGGATGATCGATGATATGTACGGGTTGGATCAAATGCTCTTCGACAAAACACTCAAATAAAGCCGCAACCAGCAATCCTCGAGAACGGTGTTGCAATTCCTTCGGATCCATTTTACCTTTTTCGATGGCCAAACGCTTCAGTTCTTCATCGCTCAAAAGATCCGTTTCGATTCCGGCATATTTTTGCAAGCTCTCTTTCATGGTCAGCCGAGGCCAAGGGGAGGTGAAGTTCAAGAGAATTTCCTTCCCTTCCTTCGTGACGTAAGGTATTTCCTCCCGACCGAATAATTCCCGGGCAATCGTTGAAAAAATTTTTTCCTGAAAACGCATCATGTCTCGATAATCCCAGTGAGCGGCATAAGCTTCCAACATCGTAAACTCGGGGTTATGCGTCTTATCGATTCCTTCGTTACGAAAAACTTTTCCGATTTCAAAAAGCCTTGAAATCCCCCCTACGAGTAATTTTTTCAAATTGATCTCCAAAGCAATCCTTAAAAACATCTTTTGTCCGTCAAGAGCATTAAGGGTCGTTGTAAAAGGGCGTGCTTCGGCTCCTCCGTAGATATTTTGAATGATCGGCGTTTCCACCTCCAAAAAACCCTCTTCTTCGCAACAACGCCGAACAAGAGAGACAATTTTAGAACGTAGATAAAAAGTATTGAACACGTCCGGATTGGCAATCAAATCCAACCAGCGTTTCCGATAACGGACCTCCTTATCCACCAATCCGGAATGTTTATCCGGCAAGGGGAGGAGAGTTTTACACAATAAGGTGACTTCTTTAGCGAAAAGCGTTAGTTCTCCCTTTCCGGTAAAGAAAAGATGTCCCTTCACACCCAGAATATCTCCCAGATCCATCTTCTTTTCGATTAATTTCAAACCGTTCGAAGGGGATTCGGGATTTTCGGGATTCGGAGTAAATCCGATAACTCGGGTAGCATCTCTGTTAAACATTACCTGCAAACGAAAGTTTTCCGATTGCAAATGACCGAAGGCATTTTTTCCCATGGCCCGAAAAAGAACCAATCGACCGCTAACGGAAACCTCCGGAGTTTTCCCTTGAAGAGCACTTTCGCTATCCCCTATATCGGTTCCTTCATAATTCCTGATCAACTCTTCCAAAGAATGAGAAACGAAATATTTATGAGGATAGGGATTTATCCCGATGCCCCGTAAAAAAGCCAGTTTGGATTCTCTTATTTTAAAATCTTCCGTCTCTTCATAATCGAACATATCCGATCCCTTCCGTTTTTTGCATGGGAGATTAGCACGGATTTAAGATATCCTTCAATCCAATACCGTCTTTACCGGGGGAAGAGAGAGAATAAATCGAGACCCCGAAGAAAGGACATTTTTTTCCAAACGAATATCTCCGTTTTGCCTAACCATCAATTCCTTGCATATGGACAAGCCGAATCCGGAAGTCTCTCCCGAACGTTTTTGGAAAAGCACCTGCTCATAAATATCGAAAACGGTTTCATCCTCCCCGGTTCCCGGCCCGTCATCTTCGATGCTTAATTCCAATACCTCCCCCTTCCGATAGGCGGATACCTTGACAACCCCTCCCGAAAGAACGGACGTAAAGGCATTTCTCATCAAAATATTTACGACCTTGAAAAGCTTATTATAGTCGACATGAATAAAAGATTGAGATATTTGAATATCGAATAGCAATTGTACCGATCGACTTTCGGCTATGGGACGATATTGTCTTCGAATGACTTTTATAAATTCTCCCGCATCAACGTCTTCCGTATGAAAATGACTTTCTCCCGCTTTCAAAAGAGAAATTTCCTTTAAGTCGTGTACATAACTGATCAACTCTTCGGCTATCATTTTGATCTCTCCTAAATAACTGCCTACCTTATCGGTTTCGCGTCGATGTAATCGCTGCAAAGAAATGTAAACGAATTGAATCAGTTGATCCAAGGGACGTTCAAATACGGAGGAAAGATTATTCATAAAAAATATTTTTTTTTTATGAATGAAAGAAGAGCTTTCCGGGTGGAGACAAAGAGGAGAGTCCCCTTCCTCCCGCTTCAGCCTTCCGAAACACTTTCGCTCGGCTTTTTCAACCTCCTCTTTTAAACTATCCGGATTTACCCCTTCCTTCCCTAAAAACCCGTCAAAAAAAGGCATTTTTTCTTTGAGTCCATTCTCCCGGAAACCACCGGGAATCAATAAAATATAGACGGCTTCCGGAAATATTTTCACAAATTCTTCGGCCGGAGGATTCATTTCACGGGCAAATAGAAGATCGATAAAAAAAATATCCGGCGAGACTCGACCGGGACCCGGAAAAGAGTCGGACCGGCTATTTTCTTCTCGAAAAAAAGACTGCAGTAAATTCGCAAAGACGACGTCTTCATCATAAATCACTACCCGGCGGCGAAGAGCCCCGTCCCCGTAAGAAATCTCATTCGTTGCCGTTCCGAATACAGTCATGCGTTGCCGTTTGGTAGAACATTCCTCCAAAAACTCCGGTGATCGTATTAAAATTTTAAATTAATGAAAAGGAGGAAAACAATCCCTTTTTTTATTCAGCCGAACGTAGATAAAGGATCGACATCGACCAAATAGCGAACGGCGGCCTCTTTTTTTCTTGTCGCCTCGACTCGTTCCACGGCTTCATTCAGACGAAAAACGGAGGGTCCCTTAAGCAGAATTTGAAAACGATAATATTCCTTGATTTTGGGGTAGCCGCAAGGAACGGGTGGGCCGACCTCTCCCCGGCCTTTTAATAAGGGCAATAATAAACGATAAAATTCGTCGGCCGCATGCAAGGTCCTCTTTTCTTCTTTTCCCTTAAAGGAAATTTTAATGAGATGCTCGAGCGGAGGATAAGAAAAAAAACGACGGGAATCCATTTCCTGCTCAAAAAACTTCTCGTAATCTCCCCGTATGGCCTGCAAAAGAACGGCATTATCGGGATTCAAAGTTTGAATGATTACCTCTCCCGGAATATCCCCTCGACCGGCTCGACCCGCTACCTGCGTTAACAATCGAAAAGTCACTTCCGACGTGCGAAAATCCGGAAGATTCAATTGTCCGTCACAATTCAAAATACAGGCAAGGGTAACGCCGGGAAAATGAAGTCCTTTGGCAATCATTTGCGTACCGATCAAAACGTCCGCTTTTTGATTTTTAAAAGCGTTATATAATTTTTCGTAACTTCCCGTATGTCGAGTCGTATCGGCATCGATGCGCAAGGTGCGAATATCCGGAAAAATTCCTTTCAACATGCGCTCTATTTTTTCCGTTCCTACACCCTTATATTGAAAAGTCGGCTGTCGACATTCCGGGCAAATACGCAAGGGAACCGTTCGATAATCGCATAAATGGCAAGCCAGGACATGTTCCTTAAAATGAAATGTCAAAGCCATGGCACATTGAGGACAGGAAACGACGTGCGAACATTCGATACAAACGAGAGAAGTGTGATAACCTCTCCGGTTTAAAAAAAGTAACGTCTGTTCTCCTTTTTGATAGCGCTCCTTGATCTTTTGCAAAAGCACGGACGAAAAGGAGGTCGCTCCCTTAGCCTTCTCATATTCGGGTTTCATATCGACCAAAGTAATTTGAGGAACATCAAAAGAGGTAGCCCGCTTCGTCAATCGAAATAAATGATATTTCCCCTTTATCGCATTATAATAACTCTCCAAAGCGGGCGTGGCACTTCCTAAAACGACCGCCGCCGATTGCAATTTTCCCCGCATGACGGCCAAATCTCTTGCCGAATAGGCAGGACTCTCTTCCGTTTGCTTATAAGAACCTTCGTGTTCTTCGTCGACGATGATCAAACCGAGCCGAGGCAAGGGGGCAAACACCGCGGAGCGGGCCCCGATAACGATCGAGGCCTTTCCCCGACGAATTTCATACCACTGATCGAATCGCTCTCCTTCGGTCAGTCGGTGGTGCAAAACGGCTATCTTTTCCGCAAATCGACTTTTAAATCGTTAGATCGTTTGCGCCGTCAGGGCAATTTCCGGGACCGACATCAATACCGTTTTTCCCAAGGAAAGGGCGTGTGCGATCGCTTGCAAGTAAACTTCCGTTTTTCCGCTCCCG
>CAYGJM010000069.1:0-2961 GCA_964350295.1 uncultured bacterium
AAGGCCATTTGCTTGGGAAGTCCGCACTGATTGAATTTGAGATTGGGACCGACCATAATCACCGATCGTCCCGAATAGTCCACCCTTTTCCCCAAGAGGTTTTGTCGGAAACGACCGTGCTTTCCCTTTAACATTTCCGATAGGGATTTTAACGGTCTGTTTCCCGCTCCCATAACGGGATGACCGTGACGTCCGTTGTCCAATAGAGCGTCAACCGCCTCTTGTAACATTCTTTTTTCGTTACGTACGATAACGTCGGGTGTCTTTAACTTCAGGATCGACTTCAAACGATTATTTCGATTGATTACCCTTCGATACAAATCGTTCAGATCCGAAGTAGCAAATCTTCCGCCGTCGAGAGGAACCAGCGGTCTCAAGTCCGGAGGAATGACCGGAATGCAAGACATGACCATCCAATCCGGATGATTATTTGAAGAAACGAAACTCTCGATAATTTTCAATCGTTTGGCCAGCTTCATGCGTGCCTGTTGAGACTTCGTTTTCCGAAGTTTCATTTTCAAATCGCCTAAAAGCGATTTTAAATCCTCTTGCTTTAATAGTTCCGCAACGGCCTCGCCACCCATACCCACTACGAAAGAGTCGGGACCCCACCGTTCGACGGCTTCCCGATATTCAAGATCGTTCAACAGCTGTTTCTTTTCCAATTCCGTTTGACCGGGATCGATGACGACATACTCTTCGTAATAAATAATTTTTTCCAAATCATTTCCGGAAAGCCCCAGAACGTTTCCGATTCGGGAAGGCATGGTCTTAAAAAACCAAATATGCACGACGGGAACGGCCAACTCGATATGAGCCATCCGATCGCGACGAACCTTTGAAAGCGTTACTTCAACGCCGCAACGGTCGCAAACGATCCCCTTATGCTTGATTTTTTTATACTTGCCGCAAGCACACTCCCAATCTTTCATGGGACCGAAGATCTTCTCGCAAAATAGACCTCCCTTTTCCGGTTTAAAGGTACGATAATTTATCGTTTCCGGTTTTTTAATTTCGCCTCGAGACCAAGTATTTCGGATGACGTCACCGGAAGCAATTCCGATGGTTATCTTATCAAAACCGGATTCGTGTAGATCGTTTTCTTGCATTCCTTCCCCACAAAAAATATTTTTACTCCACAAGGTTCTTTGCCTGAATGTTCAAGGCAAGACCCTGCATTTCTTTTACTAAGACGTTAAAGGATTCGGGTATTCCGGCTTTTAGCAGGTTTTCCCCTTTAACGATGGACTCATAAATTCTCGTTCTTCCGGAGACGTCATCCGACTTTACGGTCAACATTTCCTGAAGCAGATGAGCTACGCCGTAAGCTTCCAGAGCCCAAACTTCCATCTCCCCGAAACGTTGTCCCCCCATTTGAGCCTTACCGCCCAAAGGTTGTTGGGTAACCAGAGAATAAGGACCGATCGATCGAGCGTGGATCTTATCGGCAACGAGGTGTCCCAGTTTTAACATATAGATGTAGCCGACGACGACGCTTCCGTCAAACATGACACCCGTTCGACCATCCATCAAACGGAACTTTCCGTTGGAAGGCAGACCTTGTTCCTGCATCATCGACCAAATTTTTTCTTCGGGGAAGCCCTCGAATACCGGCGATTTGATATAAATACCGGCCTGTTTGGCGGCAAAACCCAGATGCGTCTCCAACATCTGTCCGATGTTCATACGAGAAGGCACCCCCAAAGGGTTCAAAATAATTTCTATGGCCTGACCGTTCTCTAAAAACGGCATGTCGGCTTCCGGAACGATTTGGGAAACAACCCCTTTGTTTCCGTGTCGACCGGCCATTTTATCCCCGACCTGCAATTTTCTTTTCGTTGCAATATATACTTTTACCTGACGAATCACCCCGGGATCGAGTTCCGTATCCCCTTTTCGGGTATATTCCAGATCGCTCTTCTTCTGAAGGTCAATTTTTTCCATATTGACTTCGAAATCGCGTAAAATAGCCTTCAACAAACGATAGATTTCGTTTTCCGGCATAATCAAATTTTCAACGAGTTCTTCTTCCAAAAGACAGAGTTTTTCCTGAGAAATGATCTCTTCGTCCGCAATAAGAATTTCGGCGGTTTTTCGATGAACGACGGCACCGGGAGCTTTTTCATTTAAGAGAAGAGCCGCCAAGCGATCTCTTCTTTCATGGATTAATTGCTCCGACTTCAATTTATATTCCTTATGAATATCCTTCAAACGATTCGTTTCTTCGACGAGTTCGTCATCGGTCTTGGAAAGACGGTCCCTTCGCGAAAAGACTTTCACGTCCATAACCGTTCCCTCCGTTCCCGGAGGTACGACGAGAGAGGCATCCTTTACGTCGGCTGCCTTTTCGCCGAAAATGGCGCGAAGAAGACGCTCTTCGGGAGCCAACTCCGTTTCCGATTTCGGCGTAATCTTACCGACCAAGACGTCCCCGGGAACCACTTCGGCTCCGATACGAATGATTCCGTCTTCTCCCAAATTAGCCAAGGCCTCTTCGGAAACATTCAGAATACCACGAGTAATCTCCTCCGTGCCCAGCTTCGTATCTCGTGCCGTAATTTCAAACACTTCAAGATAAAGCGAGGTATAGTAGTCTTCCTTCAATAACTTTTCGGAGATGATAATCGCATCTTCGTAGTTATAACCGCACCAGGGCATGAAGGCCACCAGGACGTTTTTCCCCAATGCGATCTCTCCCTTATCCGTAGCCGAACCGTCGGCAATAATATCCCCGGCCCGAATTTTATCGCCCACTCCGCAAATCGGCCTTTGGTTATTCGCCGTTCCCGCATTCGAACGCATAAATTTTTTGAGAAGATACTCTTGTTTCTTCCGCGGATCCGTTTTCGAAGCAATAACGATACGGTATCCGTCGACGTATTCGACAACCCCGTCTTCTTCGGCTACGACCACGGCCCGAGAATCCCTTGCGGCTCTTCCTTCCACTCCTGTCCCGACGAC
>CAYGJM010000069.1:2971-8036 GCA_964350295.1 uncultured bacterium
ACCGGAGCGTCAGTTTGCAACAAAGGAACGGCCTGTCGTTGCATGTTCGTTCCCATAAGAGCTCGGTTCGCGTCGTCATGCTCGAGGAAAGGAATCAGACCGGTTACGATGGAGACCAGCTGTTTCGGAGAAACGTCCATATGGGTAACCTTCGAAGTTTCCAATTCCAAAGGTTCCCCTTTGGATCGAGCCCAGCAAAGATCATTTTTAAACATTTTGAACTCATCCAGCGGAGTAGAGGCCTGAGCCACGATAGCTTGTTCCTCTCTATCGGCCGTCATATATTCGATTTCATCGGTAACGACGCCGTCTCTGACGATTCGATAAGGAGTCTCGATAAATCCGAATTCGTTGATTTTAGCATAAGAAGAAAGAGAGGTGATCAAACCGATGTTCGGTCCTTCCGGCGTTTCGATCGGACAAACGCGACCGTAATGACTCGGATGAACGTCTCGCACCTCAAATCCCGCTCTCTCTCTGTTTAAACCGCCGGGTCCCAAAGCCGAAAGTCTTCTTTTGTGCGTCAACTCGGCAACGGGATTCGTCTGATCCATAAACTGAGAAAGTTGCGAACGACCGAAGAAATCCTTTAGAATGCCTGCCAATCCCTTTGCCGAAACGATTTTACCGGGAGTCAACGTATCGGAAGAAAAATCAAACAGATTCATTCTTTCTCGGATAATTTTTTCCATTTTGGCCAATCCCATACGGCACTGGTTCTGAATCAACTCACCGACCGATCGAACCCTTCGATTCCCCAAATGATCGATATCGTCCACGGAAACGGTATCGGCACCGTTCTTCAAACGAATGAGATACTTCAACGCCTCGATAATGTCTTCCTTGGTCAAAGTAACGTTTTCCAAAGTTTCGTCATTGATCGGAAAGCGCAACTTGGAATTCAATTTATAGCGTCCGACCCGTCCTAAATTATATCGTCTGGGATCAAAGAACAACCGCATCATCAAAGATCGAGCATTGGAAAGGGTAGCCGGCTCGCCGGGACGTATTTTGCGATAAAAATCTTTTAAGGCCGATTCATAGGAATCGGTCGGATCTTTTGCCAACATCTTAATAATCGGAGAATTTTCATCCGCATCTTCGGCAATTCGAACCGTTTTGATTTCGGCATCCAACATGCGCTTCAACATGGCCGTCGTTAATTTTTCAGCCGCCTTTCCGAAAAATACGCCGGTTTCTTCATCCAAAACGTCTTCGGCCAAAAACTTTCCGACAAGCTGCGGAAAATCTTTTTCCGATTTAATTTTCACTCTTCGCGTGCTGAAAAATTCTTCGAGAATATCCGCATCGGTAGAAAATCCGAGGGTTCGAATAAAAGAAGTGGCCAATATTTTTCGACGTCTCTTCTTTCGGTCGATATAAATATAAATAAAATCATTCGAATCGGTAAGAGCTTCCAACCAACTTCCTCTATAAGGAATTACTTTGAAAGAATAGAGATTAATTCCTTTCGGATGGCGATCCGTTTCAAAAGAAATCCCGGGAGATCGATGGAGCTGCGAAACGACGACTCTCTCGGCCCCGTTGATAATAAAAGTTCCCTTATCGGTCATCACGGGAATCGTTCCCATATAGACTTCTTCTTCCTTAATCCCCGTTTCATCGGTCAACCGGAATCGGGCCTTCAGAATAACATTCAGAGTAATTCCCCTTCGGATGCATTCTTCGGGGGTATACTTAGGAGTTCCCAAACTATAGGACAAAAACTCCAAAACGGTTTTGTCGTTATAGGTTTTGATGGGGAAAATTTCATTAAAAACCTCCTGAAGACCTATATTCAATCTCTCGGCGGGTAATTTATCCGCCTGCAGAAAATCATTATAAGACTTCAGCTGAACCTCTATGAGATTCGGAAGATCGATAATATCCTCTCTTTCGACATAACCGATTCGCTTGGGTGGTTTTTTTAGCATGAATTGAACTAGCTCCTAGAGTAATATAAATAGTGATAATCGAGCACATGTAAAAAAATGTACTCGATCTTATTAAACTAAAGACGGAATGCTATTAAAGACCCTTAAGGGTGGCTTTGGCACCGGCTTCCTTAATTTTCTTAACGATCTCTTCAGCCTCGGCCTTAGGTGCCGAATCCTTCAAGACTTTAGGAGCTCCTTCTGCCAAATCTTTGGCTTCTTTTAGCCCTAAACCGGTAATCTCGCGAACGATTTTAATGATCGCGATTTTCTTGTCGGCAGGAACTTCGGCAAGAGTCACCTCAAAATCGGTAGATTCCTCGGCAGCTCCTCCGTCTCCTCCTCCGGCTTGGGCAGGAGCGGCGGCAAATACGGGAGCGGCAGCGGCGGCTTTTACACCCCATTTTTCTTCCAATGCAGTCTTAAGCTCCGAAAGCTCTAAAACCGTTAAGTTACTTAGTTCTTTTACAAGATTCTCTTTATCCACGACTTTCACCTCATTTCTATGTTACATAGATTCTTTGCTATCGGGTTCTGCACCCATTTATAATTAATTTTATTGCTTTGCCTTGTTGTCCACACAATGGATCACCGACGTTAGAAGAGCCTCGAATACGGCCAAGGTCTGTCCCATCGGCGCTTCGAGAGTAGCCAAGAAGGAAGCTCTCATTTCCTCTTTCGAAGGTAACTCGGACAAGCGAATAACACTTGCACCGTCATAAAGTTCTCCCTCAAAAAAACCGCCCAATATTTCAATCGTTTCGGGATTTTCCTTGACATAGCGACGAAGATCCTTGGCAGCCGCCAAGAAATCGGCTTTCGGGAAAACAACCCCGATATGCCCTTCAAGGGTCTCTTTTTTCAGCTCGATCCCTTGAGCCCCGGCCGCTTTCACCAAAAGACGCTTGGCCATCACCTCATATTTGCTTCCGGAAACGGACATCACATTCCGGAAATCAGCCATGGCATTAGCCGTTACCTTCCCATATTTCGTGATGATAAAAGACTTTGCCTCATCTATTTTCTCTCGAATATGATCAAGCAGATACTCTTTCTCTTTTCTCATAATTCCCCTATCCTAAATTAACAGTTCTCGAAAGTTAATTCTATAACCGGCTCCCATCGTAGAGGATAAAGTGATAGACTTAATGTAGTTTCCTTTTGCGGCGGCGGGCTTGGCCTTAATAAGAGACTGAAGAAGCTCTCGAACGTTTTCCAAAAGCTGTTTCGTCGTAAAGGAAAGTTTTCCTACGGCGTTATTTACGACCGCATTCTTATCGACCTTATATTCGATTTTTCCCGCTTTGACTTCGCGCACGACCTTTCCGACTTCCGTCGTTACCGTTCCGGCTTTAGGCGTCGGCATCAAACCCCTGGGTCCTAAAATTTTACCCAGCTTTCCGACTTCTCGCATCATGTCGGGAGTAACGACCAGTACGTCAAAATCAACCCAACCTTCCTGTATTTTCTTAATATATTCCTCGTACCCGGCGAAGTCCGCTCCGTTTTCCAGCGCTTCTTCCACTTTTTCGCCTTTGGCTATGACCAAGACCCGTATTTTCCTTCCGGTTCCGTGGGGCAACGAGACGGTTCCTCGCACCAGTTGATCCGCTTTTTTCGGATCGACGCCGAGGTGAACGGAAACTTCCAGAGTTTGATCAAATTTAACGGGCGGTGCCTTCTGCAGGAAATCAATCGCCTCCTGCATGTCATACAACCTCACGCGATCGAGGTCTTTTAAGACCTCCCGCATTCTTTTACTTCTATGAGCCATTTGCTGTTCCTCCGACAAAATCAATTCCCATCGAGCGAGCCGTTCCGATAACGATATTTACGGCAGCATCCAAAGAACCCGTATTTAAATCGGGGAGCTTCTCCTTGGCGACTTCCCTGGCCTGGGCTTCGGTAATTTTCCCGACTTTATCACGGTTCGGAACCTTGGATCCCTTCTGCAATCCCAAAGCCTTTTTAATCAGATTGGACATCGGCGGCTTTTTCGTAATAAAAGTAAAACTTTTATCGGCATAGACGGTAATTACGACCGGAAGGACGCTGCCCGCCTTATCCTGAGTCTTTGCATTAAATTCCTTGCAAAACCCCATAATATTTACTTGAGCCGCACCTAATGCGGGCCCGATAGGAGGTGCAGGGTTAGCCTTCCCGGCCTCTATCTGCAACTTAATCACTTTCGTTATTTTCTTCTTAGCCATCACACACCTTTACATTAATCTACTTTTATTTGGACTCGGCCTCTTCGCTGACCTCTTCCACTTGCCAAAATTCCAAATCATCTACCTGCGTTTCCCTTCCGAAAATGGAGACTAAAACGCTGAGTTTACCTTTTTCGTGATGCGTTTCCACGATCGTTCCGACAAAGTTTACGAAAACACCGTCCGTAATTTTCACGTGATCTCCGACTCGGAACTTATGCTTCTGCGTAACGCCCTGCTTTTTCTGTTCCAAGTCCTTCAAAATATTCGCTACTTCGGCATCCGACAAGGGAGTCGGCTTCTCTCCCCCTAAAAAACCGATTACGCCGTTCGTCTTGCGCACATACATCCAGCTCTCATCCGTAAGCTGCATTTTTACCAGCAAATACCCCGGCCAAATCCGCTGCTCGCTGATACGCTGCTGTCCTTGCTTCACTTCCATTACTTTTTCCGTCGGCAAGAGAACTTCTTCAATCAACTCATCAAAACCCTTGGAGGCTTTATTTTCTTCGATAGTCTGTTTAACTTGTTTTTCTTTCGTCGAAAAAACTTGAATTACATACCAATGCTTCATATCCCGCCCTTATCCGAAGATCCATTTTATCAGAGCATCGGAAATCCACAACGCCCTTTGAATCAACACATCAAAAAAATAAATTGCAAAACCCGACGCAAACGTGCTGACTACAATTATTTTCGTATACTTTCGCAACTCTTCTCGAGTCGTCCAGGAAATGTTTTTCAACTCCCTTTTCACGGAACCGAAAAACTCTATGGGAGATTTCGATGACCGACTTTCGGCATCCACTCGAAATTCAGAAATTTTATCCGCATCCATGCATTCATTCCCTTGTTTTTCCGGCCTTCGAGTGCGGAGGGATTCGAACCCCCGACCGGCGACTTTGGAGATCGCTGCTCTAC
>CAYGJM010000070.1:0-7834 GCA_964350295.1 uncultured bacterium
CAGGACTTTCGACACCCAAGGTTTCTTTATTTCCATGGGCGGAAAATTTTAGTAAAACCTTCCCGGAAAACTCCCTTTTTGGATTGAGAAAATAGAGATAAAAACCATATGATGGCCGGCATACCGTATGGCATGCGGGATTTTAGGTCTGCAACAAGGGCGCTGAAACGCCGAAGCAGAAAATAAAGACCGAAACAATATCATTTTGATCTTAAAAAAAAATAGGGAGCGTCTTATGAAAAAGGCCAAAATCATGACTTTAGTATTTATCTTTTCTTTACTATTTTCCGTTCCGGGACTCTTTGCACACCAGCACCAGGAGAATCCTCCTTTACGCATCGGTGTCGTTGATTTCCGATCCTGTATTGAAAAATCTCACATCGGACAGCAAGAACAAGGAAACTTGGAAAACATGCGTTCCGAAATGATGAAAACTCTCGAAGAAAAAGAGCAACTTTTATCGGCCATCGTCGAAAAATTAAAAGATCCCGAATATCTGGACGCTCTCTCTCCGGAAGCCAGAGGTGATTTGGAAAATCAATATAAAGCTCTTTCCGAAGAAATGGGAATGATGCAAAATCAAGCCTATCACACTCTTAACCAGGCACAAATGAAAATGTTTCAAAGCCTGAACGATCAAATTTCAAAAGCTGCCGAATATTTGGCTCGCAAAGAAAGCTATGATCTCATCTTGAATAAGGAGCAGTGTTTTTACTATCAAACTCCCTATGATCTTACACAATTGGTCGTTCAAGAGTTGAATCGTCATTATCAAACTTCTTTGAATGCATCGGAAGAAAAGCCGGCTGAAAAAGTAGAAAAAAAAGTAGAAGTGACGCAACCCGTTTCCAAAGGGAAAAAATAGATGACGAATACGCCCCTCTCCTACTCTCTGAAAGAACTGGCAGAAATGACCGGGTCCGAACTAATCGGTAACCCGGACTACCGGATTACCGGTGTCGAAAGCCTGGAATCGGCTTCTTCGGAAGACGTCGGTTTCTTGGCTAATCCTTTGTATCTGCGCGATTTAAAGAAGAGTAAGGCGGGGGTCGTTTTTGTTACCGCACCCCTAAGCGTCGGAAAAACGCAATTTTTGATTCATCCGCAACCCTCGCAAGCCTTTCAAAAGGTCGTCGAGTTATTTCACCGGAAAAAAATCAAAGGCTCCGGCTTTCAGGGAATACACCCCACGGCCGTCATTCATCCGACGGCCGTTATCGGGGTTAACGTGGAAATCGGTCCCTATAGCGTAATCGATCAAGGGGTCGTTATTGAAGAAGGAACCGTTCTTTCCGCCCACGTGACTATCGGATCATTCGCTATGATCGGGAAAAATTGTCTTTTACATCCCCGAGTTACCGTCAGGGAATACTGTCGGTTAGGCCATCGGGTTATTCTCCAACCGGGAAGCGTGATCGGATCCTGCGGATTCGGTTACATTACCGACATGCAAGGGAAACATCACAAATTGGATCATACCGGAAACGTCGTTTTAGAAGATGACGTAGAAATCGGCGCCAACACGACGGTCGATCGAGCCCGCTTTAAGGAAACAAAAATCTGCTCGGGTACGAAAATTGACAACTTGGTCCAAATCGGACACGGCGTTCTGATTAAAGAGCATTCTCTGGTTATTTCCCAAACGGGAATTGCCGGTTCTTCCACTATCGGAAAACACAATATTTTGGCAGGACAAGTAGGAATCGTCGGGCACATTTCCACTCCGGATCAAACCGTCATTGCCGCCCGCGGTGCCGTCACCAAAACCATTACCAAACCGGGTCGCTACGGCGGAGCTCCCGCTCTTCCCGAGGAAAAGTTTTACCTACAGCAAATGCACCTGCGAAAATTGGATAGTTATGTTCAAAAGATCAAAGAATTGGAAGCGAAGCTGAACGCGCTTGAAAAAAGTTTAGCCCACGTCTAGGATAAAAGCATCCGCTTTTACTTCATCTTATTCGTTTTCCGTAAGAATAAATCCCTCTTAAAGCCGGTAGCAAAATAATCATCTCCGTCATGTTCTTACGAACAAGCTTTTGCCGGTTTCGCTCCCTTTTTACGGAAGATGAAAATTGCAATTATTTTTTCCCTCCGGTACCTTCTTACTCTTTTACTACTTACGAGGACATTATGAAAGTCATTGACTTCAAAGGAAAAAGAGTTTTTATCGCCGGTATCGGAGATGACCAGGGATACGGGTGGGGAATTGCCAAGCAACTGGCCGAAGCCGGTGCGGAGATCATGCTGGGGTGTTGGCCACCCATTTTTAAAATTTTTCAAACGAGTTTACAAAACGGGAAATTTGACGAGTCGCGCAAATTACCGAACGGGAAAATGATGGAATTTGCGGCCGTCTATCCGTTCGATGCCTCCTTTGATTCTTCCGATGAGGTTCCCGAAGAGATCCGAGAAAACAAGCGATACAGGGATACGGGTCCTTTTACCGTTTCCGAAGTAGCCGCGCAAATGGGTGAAAAGTTCGGAAAAATAGACGTTTTGGTTCACTGCCTGGCCAATGCACCGGAGATTAAAAACTCCCTTCTGCATACCTCTCGATCGGGCTATCTGGCTGCTTTGAGTACTTCTTCTTATTCTTTGGTAAGTATGATCCGTTCTTTCGGTCCCTTGTTAAACCGAGGGGGTTCCGTGATCTCTCTGACCTATATGGCTTCCGAAAAAGCCGTTCCGGGATACGGAGGAGGAATGAGTTCCGCCAAGGCCGCTTTGGAAAGCGATACGAGAACGCTGGCGTTCGAAGCGGGAAGAGAATGGAGCATTCGAGTCAATACGATTTCCGCAGGAGCCCTTCGCAGCCGAGCTGCCAGGGCTATCGGCGATAAGGGTTCAACCTTTATTGATAAAATGATTCATTACTCCAAAGAAAATGCCCCCCTTACCAAAGATTTGGATGCCGAAGAGGTCGGAACTGCCGCTCTCTTCCTTGCTTCCGATTTATCTTCGGCCGTTACCGGTACGACTCTTTACGTCGACAACGGCATGCATGCCATGGGATACGCCTTAAACAGCGCCTCCTTCCGGACGGAATCCGTCGAAACCCCTGTTAGTTAATGAATTAAGGAAGGCTCTCGAAAAGAGAGCCTTCTATACGTCGAAAGCGATCAAACGATAAAAACAGCTGATTTTTTTCTCATCGGCCAATTTAGCCTGAAGATAGTGGTATTTGGCTTTTTCTCGAATTCCTTGCCGATAATACGTCAACGCCAGTCCCAGGTGAGCATGAAAAAGCTGTTTGTCCTCTTTCATCATCCGGTTAAATACTGCCCCGGCCATTTCCCAATCCTTATTTTTGACCGCACGATAGCCCTCCTGCCATTCCGGAGAAAATTCAATGTTTTCCGGGTCATATTTTTTGCGAACTTTCTCATAAGCCGAGCCTACCGTACCCTGCAGATGCGTAGAGGGCCCTTCCTCTTCGGGATAAAACCCCTCGTCAAAACAAAAGGCATTTTCGGGATTTTCCAGTAATTCCTGCAATTCCATAAAGGTGGTCGGTCTGTTTTCCGGAATCGGATTTAAACACTCCAAAAGAAAGGAAGCCCAGGCTGCGGGAAGAGTTCTCGGGTCGATTTTCCCCACTTCTTCGCATTCTTTTTGCGTAAAGAGATAGACGGCCAAAGCACCGAAAGCATAAAAATCACAGGCGGGAGTAATCGCATATCCGGGTTCTTTTTGCTCGGGAGCCAACAAAAAGGAAAATTGCCGGAGTTCCCGCTCAAAAGAGGGAGAAATACGGCATTTCTTTTCGAGGATCTCTTCCCGTCGAGAAAGAAAAACGGAAGCATCCATCGCATAGGCTAGTCCGTGTCGAGCGATATGGATCCCCGTTATTTTTTTGAGAAGATTGACGGTCACATAGAAAGAAGAGGGCAATAAAAAACCGTGATACAACTCTTCTCCCGTTTCGGTTTTGACTCGATGCAAGGCATCCAACAGGTAGGCAATATCCAACAAGAACAATTCTCTTTCCTTTAAGGAGAAAGCGTGGTCCCTGCAATAGTCGGAAAAATGCATCACCGTTTTTCCGGCAGATAAAAGCGGCGGGGTTTCGATACAATAAAACATTCCCTCTTCGATGCCATATTCGGTTTTCGGAAAATGGGGTTCCCGGGAACGGAGCAGTGCCATATGATAATCATCATATCGTTTTGCAAATTGATCCCCGTTCGGGAAGGGATAGAGAATCAGGCTTTTCCCCAAACGACCGTCCGTAAACTCAACCGTCTGCGTTTTTCCGAAAAAGTCTCCTTCCCCCGCTCCGGAAAATGTGACGTCGGTTATTTTCTTTTCTACTTTTTTAAAGAAAAAGCGGTAATAAAGCAAAAGATCGTTTTTCCAACGAAACTTCATCCAAAAGAAAAGGGTAAAGAAAAAAACGGTAACGAAGGAAACAATGAGAAAAAGTAAAAGATCCCCGAGAGGCGTCCGTAAAGCCTGCTCAAACTTATAAACGACATTCATGAAAGACCCCATCGGAATAAAACGTAAAATCTAATCCGGGAAGTAAAAAAAGTCACTTCATTTTATGAAGGATCTTAACGGTCAACTCTAATTCGTTCTCTTTTTCGGGATCGGTTTCTACGACGTACAAACGCCAATCGGAAAAAGGAGAGACTTTCCCCCCTTCGGAAGAGCGATTTTCACAAGACAAATGCCACCGTATCGGATGAGTCCCCTTCTGCCGACCCCGAAGGGAAAAGCAAAGATCGGGAAAAGAAATGATTACCTCATCTTCAACGGAAAAGAAGGTGGCCCGATTCCCTCGCACGGTAGGAGCAGACCCCGGCATGCGATCAAAAAACAGGGATATGTCAAACCTCTCGTCTTCCCGTTTATAAAACGTGCACCGGATCGTTTCGGGATCCGAAATTTCCGTTAGGAAGAAACTCCCTTTCCGTACGGCCAAAGAACCCGGCGTATTCGTCATCGTTATCTTCAAGGGATAACACCCCTTATTCGGGATGGTGGCGGCGGAATCAAAAGCTGCAATCGCATACGCCTCTTCTTTAACGAGAAGTCCCGGGAAGGGGGTTTTTTCTTGTTTTTTCTCCGGAACTTTCAATAATACGGCTTCCGAACAAAAATATCCCGGCCGTGAAAAATCGAAAGACTCCTCGAAAAGAAGAGCCCGGTAAACGTCGGCAAGAAAAATCCGATTGTCTTCGCGAAAAGCAAAGCCGACGTATTTCCCCGATTTGGCATCCCGAGAAGCAGAAGCATAAGAAAGATAGGAAGCAAAAGAAGTTAAAGGATAGCGATGTTCGAGATAGCAGAAATAAAGCAGCACTTTGGAAAAGGAAAAGGGGTCCCCCAAAACGGAAACGGTGGCCGGAAACGGTTCGGATAAAGCCTTCTCCCCTTCTTCCCGAAGGTTATCCCGGCCCAATAAATCACCGTAGATAAAACAAAGAACCGCTTTTTGCAGAAGCGTAACCTGATCTGCCTCTTCCGAAAGAGGCAGGATTCCCTGCAAGGCCGAATCGGCGGCCGCCGTAAATCTTTCGCCGAGCTCCTTGCCTAATACCGAAAAGAACTCCTCTCGGATGGAAAAAAGAGGGAATAAAATATCCCAAGCTTGATTCTTGCGACGACAAAAAGGATATTCATGTACGTAAATCGGAAAATTTCCGGATGGAGTTTGAAAATGAAGAAGGCGATCGAGTAACTCCTTCCCGGCTTCCACTTTGAAACAAAGCCAAGACAAACAAAAAATTAGAATGGAGAGGAATCATGGACATGTCGGGATCTTCTTCCCGTCCGACGGAAAAATGAACGAAACCGGTTTTCGGATGACGACGTTTCAAGAACTCCTTCAAAAGCCCTTCTCGAAAGGAGCGGGGAAGGGAAGAGCTTTTTATATCCATAAAAATACGTTCATAAAAAAACAAGAAGCCGCTATATTACGCCTTTTATATTAAAAATACCACACAGATGCGTTGCTTTTTCCGTTTCATCCTTCTCTCCGCGTTCTGGCTTTCCGTCCCCGTTTCCGCTCATATGTTTTTGGCCGAAGTCAATACCCCCCAAGAGATTGCAGTCATACGAGAAGAATCTTCCGCAGGAGATGACTTTATCCCGGAAGAGCTGACCGAGCCCCATGAAATGAACTACTGGCAAGAGTTTTTCCGGATCATGTTGATTTTGGGAATCATTCTCGGTGTTGCCTTGCTCGCCGTCCGTATCGTCAAAAAATTTATTGCTTCTCGAACCGATCAGATAAATCGGCGACATCCGATTCAAATCTTGGAACGACGTCCCCTTTCTCCGAAGTCGATGCTGTACCTCATTGAAATATACGGCCAAAAAATCCTTATTTCCGATTCGGTGAACGGAGTTAACAAGGTCACCGAATGCGAAATCTCCCTGCATGAGCGGGAAGAGCCGGAGGAAGAGGATTCTCCGGGGCCCTCCTTCGGCCAAATCCTACAAAAAAAAATTTCCGATAAACTGTTAAAACGACTTTCCGGACCGTGAAAAAACCTTGTTTCCTTTTGCTTTTGTCCTTTCTGACGATCTCTCTCTCGGGCTGCCTGTATACCATGCCGGACCGACACACGTACGGTTTGATTCCGATGACGAATAATCCTAAATTGATTCAGGATCACAAGGCCTCCCTTCCGACAAGCGGAGGATTTTAAATGAAGCCGAGACCTATTTTCTATGATACGGAAACAACGGGTATAGACAAAAAAAATCATGCCATCATTGAACTGGCCGCTTACGATCCCGAAAGAAACCGGACCTTTGACGAACTCATTGATCCGGGTATGCCGATTCCCTCCGAGGCCACGGCCATTCACGGCATTTCCGACGACATGGTAGCCGGGAAGCCCTCCTTTCAAAACATTGCCGAGAAGTTCGTGGCCTTCTGCGAGGGACCGGTCATTCTGATCGCCCACAATAATGACGCCTTCGACTTCCCTTTTCTGCAAAGCGAATTTGCAAAGCATTCGGTTTCCTTCCCCTTTGAAGCCACCTTCGATACGTTGAAATGGGCTCGAAGATATCGGGGCGATCTCCCGCGCCATACTCTGCAGATATTAAGAGAGGCTTACGGCATCCCCGCTAATAACGCGCACAGAGCCCTTGATGACGTCATGGTTCTTTATGAGGTCTATCGAGGCATGTTGGATGATTTGTCCATTGAAGAGGCCATTTCGCTGCTGCATAGGGAAATTCTCGTGACGACGATGCCTTTCGGAAAATATAAAGGACAACCTTTGGAAAAAGTTCCCGGAGATTATATCCGGTGGTTGCAAGAGAACGGGGCTCTCGACAAAAAAGAAAACGAAGGTCTACGCAAAAGCCTCGAAAAAATCGTTTCCTGACATCTCTACTCTTTCGTTTGTAAATACAGAGGAACGGAAAGAGTGCGAGAGCAGCACCGAATCCCCCCGTTCAAGCTTAATAGTTCCCGAGAAATATTTTCCTCGCAAAAATAAAAGGCTTCGATAGGCTCTTCAAAATATTTTTGCATCATCTCCGTAAACAAACCCCTCACTTCTTCCGGTCCGCCGCAGGCCAAAACAAGGTTTTTTCCTTCCGGCGTTCGTAAGGATACGAAATTAAAAAAATTGTATTGATGTTTTTCCGGATTGGGTTGGCTCATATCGAAAAGCTGCCCTCCGATTCGGTGAACCGTAAAACCTTGCGAACGCAAATCCTCGTCGGTTAAATCCTCGACCTCTTTTTCCTCTTTTGCTCGTCGGTAAAAGAGTTCTCTTCTTTTTTCATCTTCGACGGTCATCTCTTTTTTTTCGAACAGTCGTTTGGACATTTCGAATGACAATAGAGCATCATTGAGAATAAAGGTTTT
>CAYGJM010000071.1:0-2085 GCA_964350295.1 uncultured bacterium
CCGCCGGGAGGAGAGAGTCTCGAACAAACCGTCAAACGAACGATTCCTTATTTTAAAAAACAAATAGAACCTCGTTTGGCCGAAGGCAAAAACGTTCTCGTCGTCGCTCACGGGAATTCTCTTCGCTCCATCGTCATGATGTTGGAAAAACTCTCCGAAAAAGAGGTCCTTACGTTGGAAATTCCTACGGGAGAACCGCTCTTTTACGGCTATAAAGAAGGAGTTTTTACGAAAAGCAATGACTGAAATCTATTTGGATAATCACACCGTAACCAAACCGGATGAAGAAGCGGTAAAGAGGATGATCCCCTTTTTGGAACATAAATGGGGAAATCATACGCAACCGCATGATCGAGGACAAAGGCTGTGTCCCGAAGCGGCAAAAGAATGCGAGCAGATCTATCGTCTGCTGCAAGCCGATGAAGAGGACACGATTCTTTTCACCTCTTCCGGAGAAGAAGCAATCCATCATGTTTTTGATTTCGTCCACCGGACGAAAGTACGGGAAGAGGGAAGGAACCATTTCATTACCCTTGCTTGCGATGAAGCACCCGTTCGAATCCATATGCAAGAATCGGAAGCCGCGGGTTGTTTCGTCACCTATGTCCCCACCCCTTTCGGTCGCCGGAATATCGATGACATCATCCACGCCATTACCCCCAGAACGGCTCTTATCTCCATACCTTGTGCCGACGGTTTAACGGGATTGATCCATTCTCCGGAAGAACTGATCGAAGTCTGCCGGACGAGAAATATCTACCTGCATACGGATATCAGTTACTCTTTCGGGAAAATCCCCTTCCGTCGAAAAAAAGAATCTTTCGATTTTATAACTTTGGGCGGGGATCGCATTCACTCGGTAAAAAGCTCCGGCCTTCTCTATGCCCGAAAAGAGATCCCTCTGCCCGTCGGAGGGAGAACCCTCGATGAGGGCTCTCTGGCCGCCTTTTCACAGGCCTTGCAAAAGATGTATGATCATACGACATACCTGTCGACCGAAATTCTTCGGCTCCGGAATCTTTTTGAAAATAAGTTACGAGAAAAACTTCCGGACATACAAATTCTTTTTCGAGATCATAAACGCCTTCCCAACGTATCGGTTATTTCCTTTCCGAAAATGACCGCCGACTCGCTCCTCTTCAGCTTGAATAGACGAGGACTCCATGCCTGCTTCGGCGGATCAAGGATGCAAAAGTTAAGCCTTTTATTGGAAGGAATCGGATTCCCTCCGCAAACGGCCGATTCGGCTCTTTCTTTTGCTTTTTCGCGCGACACTTCCAAAAAAGATATGGAAAAGGCCGTCGATATCATTAGCGAAGAAGCGGAAAAATTACGAAAGCTTTCGAACCGACTCGAGGAGGACCTATGGGACTAAAGGAATGCATACGCCCGTTCGCTTGGTCGTTCTATCCCCGAAAACTATCGGATTATATTTGCCGCTTCCGATCGGCCGGATCCTTTACGCAAGAAGATGCCCGAGCATCGGGCCTGCGTTTCCTGCAAGGAGAAGCGGGAAGTACGAAAGAAGGTAATTTCATTCGCTTTTATGGACTCATCGATCCCGAAGACGGCGTCATTATCGACATGAAATACCGGTTATACGGAGAGGCCGTTTTAATCGGTCTTGCCGAAGCGGCCTGCCATCTCTCGGTCGGGAAGACCTATGAAGCGATTGCAAAGATCACGCCTAAAACCATGGTTCTTTTTTTAGGAGAGCCGGAAGACTCCTTCTTCTCTTCGGAAGGACATATTCTTCTCGTAATAGAGGCTTTGCGAAACGGCGTAGCCGATTGTTTCGATATCCCCTTACCCGAAAAAAGTTCTCCTCCGGATTCTCCTTCCATCGAAGGAGAAGGATACGCCGGCTACGAAAATCTGTCGCTACAAGAAAAAATAGCTTTGATCAATCGCGTTTTGGATGAAGAGATCCGTCCTTACGTAGAAATGGATGCCGGAGGGGTCGAAGTCGCCGATCTTCAAGGGAATCGACTCTTTATCAATTATCAGGGAAGTTGTACGAGCTGTCATTCGGCCGTCGGATCTACCCTCTCTTCCATCCGTCAAATTCTCCGAGCCCGGGTTTCC
>CAYGJM010000071.1:2095-7300 GCA_964350295.1 uncultured bacterium
TTTCCCCGGATATGGAAGTCATTCCGAATTTGTAGACCCGGTCTTACCCGTTATTTTTGAAACGGAGAATCCCCGAAAAGAATACCTTTTCCTTGTTATCGGGCAAACGAATTTTCAATCCCCCTTCCGGAGTGATTCCCCGATAAATCCCCTCTATCTGTTCTCGACCGGTATCGAGAATAACGCTTCTTTCCTCCGTAAAAGAAAGAGAAACGAGATCCGGATAAAAAGGAGTAAATCCTTTTTCTTTAAAGACGGTCAAATCGCGAAGGAGTATTTTCTCGATTTGCTCCTGCAAAGTTCGAGGACTCCACTCTTTTTTAGTTTCGACCCGTACGGAAGTAGCCGGATTTTCCAAAGAACGCAATAGGTTTTCATCCATATTTACATTCAAACCGTAGCCCAAAAATACATGCGTTACCTCTTCTTCCGTCTGCATTTCAGTGAGAATCCCGGCGATTTTCTTATCGCCGATCAATAGATCGTTGGGCCATTTGATTTTCGGCTGCAATCCTAACTTTTGCAATACCTCGGCTATGGCCAGAGCCGGAAGAAAAGTAATCGGTTCTTTGGGAAAAGGACAAGATTCCAAGGTAAAATAACAGGTAATATAGAGGTTCCCTCCCTTCGGAGAAAACCAGCTTTTGTCAAAACGGCCGCGTCCTTTCGTCTGTTCCTCCGCAGAAATGATCGTTAAAGCACCCGGATCAAATTTCTTTCTGTTTTCCTTAGCCCGGTCCTGTGTCGAAGGAAGAGAAGAAAAACGATATCTTATAATCTCCATCTAACCTCCGAAATCCCGAATCCAAGAATGATATTCAAGAGGGTTTCCCGTGACCTTTTCGATCAGGACATCCCACCGCATCCGGTTCCCCGGATAGAAAAGGCGACCTTTTAAAAAAGAACCGACATTTTCATGACCGTACAAAGAAGGAGTTCGATTAAAATCGTTAAAAATCGATTTTAATCCCGAAGCAAAGAATTCTCCCAGCAAATAACTATGATAATAAACGGGCGCCAAACCGATATGATATTTACAAGCCCAATCATGCTTCCCCGCCCGTTGGGGAGGAGGTTTAATTTTTTGATACCGCTCGACGAGAGACCACCAAAGAGCATTTAAATCCCTTTCGGGATCGGCATATAAAGCGGCCTCGAAATGAACCATGACAAGTACCCATCGACTGAACAGAAGCTGTCTTCTTCTTTGCGCCTCTTGACCCTTTTGCAACTTTTTATTGAGATCATCCCGTTGCAGAAGGGCTTGTAAAAAAGAGGGATCGTAAGCTTGTCGTCCCATCAGCAAAGCTACGGCTTCCGTCGTAATCATATGAGGAGGAGAGCGAAGTACCCAAGGAAGACTGTCATCATAGCCCAATTCATAAACGGCATGTCCCAATTCGTGAAGCAGAGTATCCAACCAGCGGCCGGACGACCTTAAATTCGTCAGAATTCGAACGTCGCCCTTCCGATCGATGTGCGTACAAAAAGCATGTTGATTCTTCCCCTCTCTTTCAAAAAGATCGCTGCGATCGAGAATCGGTTGAATATCATAACCCAAAGAGGAAAAAAAAATCTTTGCGGCTTCTACCAAGTCCGTTTTTTCCAATAAATCATCCACACTCTCATGCCGCAAAGGATCTTCCTGACAGAAGGGATCGGCCCAAGCCCAAGGGCCGAGCTCTTCTCGACGGACTTGGTATCGGACCGATAATTCCCGGTCAATTTCTTCTCGAACGGCTTCGTAAGCCGATCGCGAATCTTCAGAAAAATCATCTAAAAACCGTAACAACCATGTTTCATCGATTTCCTGCAGATCTAATTGCATGCGATAAAAATCGGAGTATCCTGCCTTTCGGGCAACAAGATTCCGGTCTCTGACCAATTCTCGAATCGGATCGGCTAAATGCTCCCCTATTTTTTTCCCGGCTTCCCAAGCTGATTTTCTTCTTTCCTTATTCGTTTCTTTTTTTAGAATATCAATCAGATCGTTCTCCGTATATTTCTTTCCTTCAAAAATAGGTCGGAATTGAACATAAGCCTGCGAAAGAGAGGATTCCTGCACCGAAATTTTTTTCAAAAGTTCTTCGGGAGCCATATTCCCTTTGTGATAGGAGATCAGTAAGAAAAGAATTCTTTGCAATTGAGGGCTTTGTATCTCTTTCTTGTCCCGAAATCGAAGTAATTTACGGTAATTATCAGGCTGACTAAAAAGAAGTTTTAGCGACTCGTCCGCTGCCGCAACGGCTCCGGCAGCCTTTGAAGTTCCGGTCGTTTCCAAAATCCAGGAAGCTTCGTTTAAAACTTTTGATTTCTCTTTATAGAGAGGGATAAATTCCTCTAAAAAACGAATAAAAAAAGGCTCGCCGTCCATGCACAAAATCTCTTGAATTCGGTTGTTCGGCAAGCATATCCGAAGAGAGCCGTTTTTGAATACCTTGATTTTCCGAAAGCAAAAATATACTCTCTTTTATATCCTCTCTTCCGAACGAAAATCTATTTTTGAAAACCCGACGGGCCTTGTTTTTATGAAAGCATTTGAATTTAAATACCTTAAATACATAGATTTAAAAATAATTTTCATTATTTTTCTTCTTATGTCCATGAGCCTTTTAGTCATGTCGGAAGCGCATTCCCTCCTGCAAACGGAAGATCCCGGAAGCGAATCTTTTTGGACTCCGTTGGCTTTAAATCAATTAAAATGGTTTATTTTAGGTTTTATCGTTTACTTCGCAACGGCTAGTTTCGATTATAATAAGCTCCGCGAATGGGCCTGGTTTCTTTATATAGGTATGATCATTGCCCTTATCGGGCTCTATTTTACGTCGGGAAGTCATAACGTTCGACGATGGTATCGAATTCCCGGGCTGTTTTATGTTCAACCTTCGGAATTCGCCAAGTTAATCGTCGTTATTTCATTGAGCTGGTTTTTAGAAAAACGAAAGCATGATTGCAAACAAGCCGGGTGTACGATTATGGCCGGAATGATTGCCTTTATTCCTTTTTTGTTAATTTTGATGCAACCCGATCTCGGTTCGGCTCTCGTTCTCTATCCGATAACCTTAGTCATGTTTTATTTTGCCGACGTTTATTATCCCGTGATTAAAACCATGGTGATTGCGGGATTGCTGGCCCTGACCATCGTAACCGGGGTTTTGACCGGAATACTTCCGTATGAAAAATTCAAGCCCGTGGCTACCGTCGTTATGAAAGAATATCAATACCGAAGACTCGATCCCGACGATTATCACCAAAAGGCGGCCGCCTCGGCCATAGCCGTGGGGGGCCTTTGCGGTAAGGGATGGAGGAAGGGAGATTTTACCTCGGGAGGATGGCTGCCGGCTGCTCAAACCGATTCGGTATTCCCGAACTTCGGAGAACACTATGGCTTCGTCGGTTTATTTTTGATGATTGCTCTTTTTTATGCCTTGTTGGCATCCGGCTTCAAAGTCTCCACGGTAGCCAAGGATCATTTCGGAAGACTTCTGTCAACGGGGGTTGCAGTTTATTTGGGAATGCATATTCTGATCAATATAGGCATGATGTGCGGTTTTTTACCGATTACCGGAGTCCCCTTAATTTTAATTACTTATGGGGGATCTTCCGGAATCGTAACCATGGCTGCCTTGGGAGTCTTACAAAGTATTTATAGCCGGAGGTTTATGTTTTGAATACTACGAATCATCATTCATTTTTATTTAATCCCGAAGAATGGGTGGGGGACGGCACGATCACGTTTAACGAATTCGGACACGGTTTAAAATTCTACACCCGTTGGAAAACGTCAAACGCTTCTCCTACGGAAGTCTCTTGCATTCAAGAGATCGAAGTGGAAGGGCTTATGGATAAGACTCAAAACCGTTTTACGTTAACGAAGATCAAGCCGAATGCCTTCTCCATCACCTTGGAAAACGAAAGTTTAGGAAAGGTGGAAGGAAAAGGGGTTATGGACGAAAAAACGGTTGCCTGGGAATTTTCCAATAAAGAGCTCGGATTTGAAGGATTTGAAGTGTATGAATTGCAAGCTGACGGAAATTACGTAACGAGAGGCGAATATATTTCCATCGATCAGCTTCGAACGATCATAGAAGGAAAGATCTGGAAAAAAAGTGCCGTTAAGGAAGAGGTCAAAGATTCTAACGGAAAAGCCGATCAGTAAGTCTTGATCACCTTAAAGGCCAGCAAGATTTGTAAGATAAAAATTCCGATTCCCGATCCGGCAACGGCGAGCAAAGCCGCCTTTCCCCCTTTTACCGAGAAGGGGGTTTGGGTTTTAAAGCGATAACGACTTTTCCAAGCCATACAGGCCGGCATGATGAGAAACAAAGTAACGCAACCGAACCCGCCCGCATAGTTCAATGCCGTTAGAAAAGCCCGAGGGAACAGCACCGCCGGCACAAGCGGAGGAATAAATACAAGCGCGCAAAGAAGGAGCTTTCCTTTCCCCGTTTTTTCAATACGAAAACCATCGGCCAAGAAATCGAATAAGCTTAAAACAACCCCCAAAAAAGAAGTAATAATGGCACAGAAAGCAAAAACTTGGCTGAATACCTTAACCGTTGATCGTTGTAAAATCATTTGCAAGGAGTGTGAAGCGGGCAGACCGCCGAAAAGCAAACTCCTAATTCCGTTTTCCCCTTCCAAGGGGATAATTCCTAATGTAAACCACTCCCATAATATATAGATAATCAGAGGGATGAATCCCCCTAAAATAATAACCCCCTTTAATAGGGAAATATTCCGTTTTAAGTAGGTGGTTAAAGAAGGAATGACGTTTTGAAAAGTAAAAGAGGTAACGATAACGGGGATCCCCATCCAAATATAAGAAAGATCGACATGTTGCAAATAAGCGGGATGAACGACATGGGCTCCCAAGGAAAGAAGAAGGGCGTAGCTGACGATAATTCCGATAATCAAAAAAATATTAATCAAAGAAACCGTTCTCGTTCCGAAATAGACCGACGGACCGAAGAGAAGAAGAGAAAGGATGACGCCGACCCAGGTAGGAACCGAAAAACCGAGACACTTCGTTAAGGCGCTTCCGAGAATGGATCCGCTTCCCGATAAATAAGCCACGGAGACGGAATAAAATAAAAAGACGTATGTTACGAAGGCTATTAGCTTTCCGAATGCCCCGAGATTCTTTCCGGCCATGGAAAGAAAATTAGCCTCATAACCCATACCTAGGTTGACTTCCAAAAGAAG
>CAYGJM010000071.1:7310-7598 GCA_964350295.1 uncultured bacterium
TCAAAAGCCAACAAGAAATATAGAGAACAAGAGAAGGATAAAAACCGGCGAGACCCGTTAATACCGGAAGAGCCAACATTCCGGCTCCGATAGAAGTGCCGGCGGCCAAAAGCGTTGCACCCAAAAAAGCAACGCTTTTGGAACGTATGGCCGACTCCATCGAATGCGCCTTTATGCGGCTTTGATTTTAATGTCGACTCCGGCAGGTAGCGTAAGTGTTTTAAGAGCATCCACCGTTCGTCCCGTAGGACTAAGAATATCCATCACCCGTTTATGCGTACGAATTTC
>CAYGJM010000072.1:0-7086 GCA_964350295.1 uncultured bacterium
TTTTTTTGTGCCGCAAGCCATTCCTATGGCCGTGGCTACATTCCCGTCAATTCCGGAGACTCCTCGATTGCCGTAAACGAGCAAGGGATGGGAGGCTCTTCCGAACCAAGAGGCATGACGTATCGGGAGACTCGAGGCAATATAAAAAATATCAAAGGGTTCGGAGGCAAGAAGAACCTGCCTGATCAGGGCGGGTTCGCTGAACGGGTGTTTTTCGTCGATCTCTCGGACAAAAAAATCATCGACGACTTCATTGGCCTTTTCCCAAAAGGCGAGGTGAGTCGGGTCACCTTCTTTCGTTTCCTTGAAAGCCCGTCGGCAAAAAGAGGAAGAGTCGCTTTCGATCATTTCCGGTAATAAATGGTCGGGAGAAACATTTCGAAGTTCTTCGGTGATAATGAAGTACTGCTCCGGAGGAGATGAGGCTAATTTCACGCGAAGCTCTTTCGAGAGAAATCGGTTACCGAATTGGATGACGACTTCGAAAGGAATCTCCTCAAAGGTTTTTAAAATCCACTGAAAATAAGGAATGAAGGGACCGGAGTTTCCGAATCGTTCGAAAGAAAGGATATCCGGAAAAATAGGCCATTTTAATTTTTGAGCCAAAGCAACGAGGTCGTCGGTATTCTTTTTAGAAATTTCGTGAGAAAGAATAATGATTCCCTTTTTATCAGACCTTATGAAGGGAATCTTACTCGGTAATTTTGTTGGTAACGGATGAAAGTCTCTTTCTTTTTCATTTATTATCAGACGTTGATAGTTTACGAGTTTTTGAGAAGAAGGATCGGCAAAGAAAGGTTCCCGAAATCGGCAGTTCAGATGTACCGGTCCTTTTTGAGAGCGAAAAAGGGAAAAATGAAGGCGAGAGCAAAGATATTGAGGAGTCAGAGAGGATTCCGATAAGGGAAGATCAATAAAGTCCCGCACGAATTTATGAAAAAAGTTTACTTGATCCATCGTTTGGTCGGCCCCGCAATCATGCAGCTCATAAGGACGGTCGGCCGTAAGAAGAATCAAAGGGATTCCGGCATGATAGGCCTCCGTAACGGCCGGAAAGAGGTTTGCAACGGCACTTCCGGAGGTTACGACGACGGCAGCCGCTTTACCGGTCATTTTTGCATAACCCAAAGCATGAAACGCCAAACCTCTTTCGTCAAAATGAACGAAATCCGATTCGGCATGTTTGGCTATAGCGTAGGTCAGGGGGGAAGATCGAGAACCGGGGGCCACGCAAAAATAATCCACTCCGCAACGAATGAGTTCCGCGATGAGGATTTCGGCTACCGGATCAATTCTTTCCATATTCTTCCAGGGCTTGAAAGAAGGAAAGAGCTTTTATTTCCAACTCGTTCCATTCTTCTTCCGGATCGGAATACTCGGTAATCCCGTTCCCGATATATAGATCAATTCGGTTGCTGTTCTGAAAAAAAGAACGAATTCCTACCATAAAATTCGTTTCTTCCGGGGAAACGGTGCCTACGGCTCCTGCATACCAACCTCTATCAAAATTCTCGTGACGGGTCAGAAGGGAAAGAGCTTGTTCGCGCGACGTTCCGCAGATCGCCGGGGTGGGATGAAGGATATCCAGAATATCGGTATCGCTTCTCTCTTTTTTTAGTATGCCTCGAAAAGTTGAATAAATATGGCGAACGGTCCCTATGTCTTTTTCCGTGTTCTCCGAACGTTGAACGGATGTTGCTAAAAAGTTCAATTTTTTCGATAAATCATCCACGACATATTGGTACTCGTCCATTTCCTTTGAACTTTCTAAAAGATTTTTCGAGTTTGCAACAAGGGTCGTTCCCGCTAAGGCTTCCGTTTCAAGGTATTGTCCCTTTCGGCTAAAGATTCGTTCCGGGGTAGCCCCTGCAAAAGAGTGCTCGGGGGAAAATTGAAAACAAAAATAGGTTCGGTGTTGCGAAAATTTTTCAATCTTTTGCAAGAGTAAAAAAGGAGAGATTTTTGGATCCGTTACAAGGGAAGTTCTTCGTGCCAAAACGGTTTTCCGGGCCTTGCCCGCTCGAAGATCTTCTTGTAGCGCCATTACTTTTTCATTCCATTCCGTTGAATCGGGAAAGTGGGTTTTGGACAATAATCGGAAAGAAAGGGGAGATCGATCGGAAAGGGTTTTCGGAAAAGAGGGTCTATTTTCTTCGTCGAGGCGATAGGTAATTCGGTAAGTTTTGCCCTCGGAGAAGAGAATCTCGATTTCGGGAAATAGATAGACTTCTTTCGGAAATCCGGGAAAAGAATCTCCTTGAGAAAGGGGAAAAGCTCTTCCGCCGTAAAACCTCGGAGGAAAGGAGGAGGGAAAGTTTCCTTTTAGAATCGGAATATTATCAGACGTAATTAACGATCCCAAAAGAACTCTTTTTTTCTTTTCCTCTCGATCTTGCCAGAATATTTTCGGATAGATTTGGACATTTTCGGCAAAATGATAAAGATCGATGTTTTCCATTTCTTCTACCGATCGAAAAAAGGTAAAAAACCGGCCGTTACAAAAAAAGGATACTTTTTCCGATAAAAGCGTCACTTCTCTCCCAAGTAGAGTGTAACAACTCCGAAAGTTAGGGGAATGGCCCGAAAGGTGCGAAATCCGGCCGTTTCCATGAGTTGCAGAAATTCTTTTCCGGAAGGAAAGGTTTCGATCGTTTTATTCAGATAGGTATAGGCTACGGAATCTTCCGAAACGGCCGCTCCTATTTTCGGAAGAAAATGTCGCAGATAAAATAAGTATCCTTTTTTTATCACGATATTTTTCGGAAGGGAAAACTCTAAAATCAAAAGACGACCTTTTTCGCGCAAAACGCGATAAAATTCCTTTAATCCCTTAAGGGGATCCCGAACATTGCGTATTCCGAAGCCGATGGTTACGGCATCAAAGGATTCCGTGTCGAAAGGTAAATGCAAGGCATTGCCTAGAACGAAATCGATCTCTTTCCCGGCCGAACGAGCTTTTATCCGGGCTATTTCCAACATGTTTTCGGCCGGATCCAATCCGATACATTTGCGAAAGTTTCTTTTTTTTTGTGCCTCGATAAGAATATCCCCGGTACCGGTTGCTACATCGAGAATATCCGAACAATGAGCGGGGATTTGCCGTATGAGTTTTTTTCTCCACGGAATGTCACAACCGAAAGATAAAATTCTATTCACTTTATCATAAGTAGGGGAGATACGATTAAACATCGATATGATATCGGATTCTTTGGCAGGAAGCATTGGATTTTCTCGAAAATTTTGAAAAAGGAATTCTATGAATAATAAAAATTAGCAACAATATTTATTTTCTCCGGATTTGAGTTTTTTGGACAAAAAAAAAAGAAATGATTTATAAACATCGATCTTACACGGGAGAAAAAACATGTCCTTTCAAGAGATACAAAGTATTTTAGGCGAAAAAAGTGAGTTTTTACTTGCACACAAGGCAAAAGTATCGGCAGACGCTCTTCATATTCCCTCCGAAAATTGGATCGATCGTATTTTTGTCGAATCGGATAGGAATATCAACGTATTAAAAAATCTACAGGCTCTTTTTTCTTCCGGCCGTCTTGCGGGAACGGGTTATCTTTCCCTTCTGCCGGTCGATCAAGGGATAGAGCATTCTGCCGGAGCTTCTTTCGCTCCGAATCCGATGTATTTCGATCCGGAAAATATTCTTCGTTTGGCTATGGAAGGGGGGTGCAACGGTGTCGCGACAACTCTCGGTGTTTTGTCGATAGTGGCCAGAAAGTATGCCCATAAAATTCCCTTGGTTCTAAAAGTTAATCACAATGAGCTGCTGACTTATCCGAATAAATATGATCAGATTTTATTTGCAAACGTACAACAATCGATGGCCATGGGGAGGAGGGGAAGTTGGGTGTGTCGCCGTCGGGGCGACGATTTATTTCGGATCCGAAGAGAGCTCTCGTCAAATTGTTGAAGTTTCCAAAATTTTTTCCATGGCCCATGATTTGGGAATGGCAACGATCCTATGGTGTTACTTAAGAAACTCGTCTTTTAAAACCAAAGAAAAAGATTACCATACGGCTGCCGATTTGACGGGGCAGGCGAATCATCTGGGTGCCACGATCGGAGCCGATATCGTTAAACAAAAGCTTCCTACGAATAACGGGGGATTCAAGGCTTTGGGATTCGGTAAGTACTCTGAACTTATGTATACGGAACTTTCCTCGGATCATCCGATTGACTTAACTCGTTATCAAGTACTTAACCAATATATGGGCCGTATCGGTCTGATCAACTCCGGAGGAGCCTCGGGAAAAGACGATCTCCAAGACGTCGTAGCTACCGCCGTAATCAATAAGAGAGCCGGGGGAATGGGACTCATAACCGGGCGAAAGGCCTTTCAAAAGCCGCTAAAAGAAGGGATTCGCTTATTGCATGCCGTTCAGGACGTTTATTTATGCCCCGAGGTGACCATTGCTTAAAAAAAAGTTTTTCAGCCCTTTACTTACAGTGTTTTACAATTATTTATTTTTATATAAATTGCATTGCATTCTCTCCGCTTTTCGATATAATAATGCCGCTTTTTAACTTTCGGTAGATAAAAGATCTTTTTCGGGGGGCTAATGGGGTCTATTTTCAGGGGAGTCGTTTTCGCCTTGGGCGCCTGCTTTGTTTGGGGATTGATTTTTGTCGTCCCTCAGTTCATGCAGGGTTTTTCTTCCATAGAGGTTTCACTCGGTCGTTACCTCTTTTACGGTATTATTTCCCTTCCTCTGTTATTGAGGGGGTTTTATACAAAGCTTAAATTCCCTCTCGTCATTTGGCTGAAGTCCCTTTACTTTTCTCTTATGGCCACCATGGTTTATTACACGGCCTTAGTATTGGCGCTTCGCTATGCCTCGCCGGCCGTATGTGCTCTTATTTTAGGAATCAGTCCCATTACGACGGCTTTATACGGGAGTTTTAAGGAAAAGGAATATCGTTATAAAAACCTTATCATCCCTTCCGTCCTTTTGATCATCGGTCTCGTATTTATCAATTTGCCTTACTTCTCGGTAGCTACTTCTGCCGGAAACTATATGTGGGGTCTCTTTTTTAGTTTCGTAGCCTTATTATCCTGGAGCTGGTTCGTCGTGACAAACTCCGAGTTTTTAAAGAAAAATCCTGAAATTACGGCCAATCAATGGTCTACCCTGATGGGCGTCTCCACCTTATTTTGGGTTTTACTTTGTTTTGTCGTGGTTTTTTTCTTTTTTCGTTCCGATTTTAAAATGGACAAATACTTTACTTTAAGCCCCATGTTATCCAATTTTTTGATCGGGGCCGGTATTTTGGGCTTTATCTGTTCCTGGCTTGGCGCTTTTTTATGGAATAAAGCCTGTTTTTATTTACCCTCTTCGTTATTAGGACAACTAACTATTTTTGAAACGGTTTTCGGTTTTTTATTTGTCGCCCTTATCGATAAGAGAATGCCACCCATGATTGAAATTCTCGGAATCTGTTTCCTTTTAGGCTCCATTATTTATGGACTAAGGATATTTTCCGGAAAAACGGGCCATGAAACCTTTCGCGTGGAAGAAGTCGTGCAGCTCGAAGAGAATGTTCTTTTAGAACTTTAAAATTTATTAAATCGTGTATAAAGAATACTTTCAAAAATATTTTTAGAGGTTATCACGAGCCATTCTTATCCGAGTGATATTTCTTGAGAGCACTTTAATAAAATCCAATCCATTCTTGAGTCAATACGAAAATAAATCCGTCCGAGAACCGTTGATCTTTACGATATTTTTTGTGGAGTTTTATATATTTTAAAAAGCGGTTGTCAATGGCGTATCTTGCCGAAAGAATATCTGAAACGGGAATTATGTTATTATTAATTTAGTGTTTGTAGACAAAAAAAGGATACGAGGATCGGAAAGAGCAAGCCGGGTTTTATCATATTTGATGCGCAAAGCGTTAAGGCGGATACGGTAGAGAATAAAGGTAATATAACGGATCATTCCGGCACTATAGAGGCTTGTTTATGGAATGGATGGAAAGTTATCCGATGTGAAAAATATTTTTTGCTAGACGGAGGATATTCCGGAGAAAATTTTGCGAGCAATATTCGGAAAGTATTTAGAAAGGTGTCTAAGACTGTGGAAAAATTACGAAAGAAAACTGAACACAAGTCTAAATATAGTGATTTTAAACAGGCTCTTAGAAGCTTAAAATGCTTATAAACTACCTTCTATCGTAAAAGAGGGACCGAAGAAAGAGTATTAATTCATAATAAACCTGCCTTACAATGAATAGCCGATCGTACCTCACCGGATATTCTTGTTCTATTTCTTGCCGAAGGGCTGAGGGAAGATCTTCGAAAGCATTCGAATGTATAACAAAGAGTTGGTTGTCTTCGAGGTTCAATCTCCAAAGGTTATTTAATCCTTGGAAAATATTCGGAGGAAGAACGGTAATTCCGTTGTTTTGGAGATCTAAGGTTTGAAGACTAGTCAATCCTTGAAAAGCCCCCGGTTGAATAGAGTTGATTCGATTGTTTTGGAGATCTAGTCTTTCAAGACTACCTAATCTTTGGAAAATATTCGGAGGGAGAACGGTAATTCCGTTGTTTTGGAGATATAAGTATACAAGACTATCCAATCCTTGGAAATCTCCGGTATCAATTTGAAAGATTTGATTATTCGAGAGATACAAGTCGAAAAGTTGCCCTAATCTTTGGAAAATATTCGGAGGGAGAACGGTAATTTCGTTGTTTTGGAGATCTAAGGTTCGAAGACTAGTCAATCCTTGAAAAGCCCCCGGTTGAATAGAGTTGATTCGGTTGTTTTCGAGATCTAAGCTTTGAAGATTTACCAATCTTTGGAAAATATTCGGAGGGAGAACGGTAATTCCGTTGTTTTGAAGAAGTAAGTATAGAAGACTATCCAATCCTTGGAAAATATTCGGAGGGAGAACGGTAATTCCGTTGTTTTGAAGAAATAAGAATAGAAGACTATCCAATCCTTGAAAAGCCTCCGCTTGAATAAAGTTGATTCGGTTGTCATAAAGCCTTAATATTTGAAGATTTACCAATCCTTGAAAAGCTTCCGGCTTGATTCGGAAGATTTGATTCCCGGAGAGATCTAAGTCTTGAAG
>CAYGJM010000073.1:0-2254 GCA_964350295.1 uncultured bacterium
AGAGGCTGCCGAGATTCCCTATGACAAGGCCGTGGAATGGATTATCGCCTCGGTCGAACCCCTCGGCCGGGAATATCAATCGATATTGGCCGACGGCTTGCTGCGCAAGGGTTGGGTTGATCGCTACGAAAACTTGCATAAAAGATCCGGAGCCTATTCCTCCGGATGCCATGACGGGCCTCCCTATATCCTGATGAATTATAAAGGTCGCCTGAATGACTTGTTCACGTTGGCTCACGAAGCGGGCCACAGCATGCATTCGTTTTACTCGCGTCGTCATCAACCGTACCAATATTCGGAATATCCTATTTTTCTGGCCGAAATAGCTTCCACTTTTAACGAAACCCTATTGATGCATTATTTGCTGCAAAAAGATCCCGATCCGAAAAATCAAAAACGCTTGATCCATCAAAAAGCGGAAGAGATACGAGGGACCTTTTTCCGACAGACGCTTTTTGCCGAATTCGAATTATACCTTCATCGCATGCTCGAAGCCGGAGAGCCGGTAACGGCACAAACCCTAAATCGTTACTACCTTGATCTAAACCGAGCCTACTACGGTCCGGAAATGATTTTGGACCCGGAAATGGCCGTAGAGTGGGCAAGAATTCCCCACTTTTATTCCGGCTTTTACGTCTATCAGTACGCCACGGGAATCTCGGCGGCTCTCGTATTGGCACAAAAGGTAACGGAACGACAAAAAGGCTCCGCAGAGGCCTACCTTCGCTTTTTATCTTCCGGCGGTCACGGTTTTGCCCCGGACCTTTTACGAACGGCCGGCTTGGATGTTTCCTCGGAAGAATTGCCGCAAACCACCCTGACCATTTTTAAAAGCCTGGTAAAAAAATTAAAAGATATTGCCTAAAATCCGTCGGGTAGGCTATCCATGTAAATGACTTTATTTTAAACCGTCGGCGGAAATATGCTTCAATGTGATCGTTTGTATGCCAAAGGCAGAGGGCTGATCGGCCCGAATAAGTATCGCGATACTTTCATCGTAAAAAATGACAAGGGACTCCATACGAGACCGTCTACGGAACTGGTTAAATGTGCTTGTTCGTATAAAGCGGAAATCCACCTGATTTGCGACGATACCGTCGTCAATGCCAAATCAATTCTCGGCATTCTCATGCTGGCGGCGAGTAAAGGAACGCTTCTGACCGTTGAAGCTTCCGGACAGGATGCCAAGGAAGCCGTGGAAGCCATCCTCAAGCTCTCCGAAAGAAAATTTTACATGAACTACTAATCTTCATAAGGAATGGCCTCTTCTCGAACCTTTTTCGAACAGAATAAAGGGGCTCCGTGTCGAAGAGCCATAACTAAACCGTCACTGGGTCGAACGTCCACTTCTACGAGATGCTTGCATTCGGGCAGCGTTTTTTCCAGCAAAACTTTTGCAAAGAAAACGGTATCTCGAATATCTTCGAGTACCCATCGAACCACGCGCACTTCCAATCCCAAAAAACAGCGATCGATAAATTCATAAGTATCGGGCCGTAAGGGAGGAGTATTGGAAAAATAAGTCTGTAACAGTCGACCGATAGTCGGTTGTACGTACAAGGAGAAGAGCTTATCCTCCGCCCCTAAAACGATGACCGTATAACTCTTGGTTTGTAAAACCTTATTCAAGGTCAAGGGGATCAATACGTTCACGGATTATCCTTTATTTCATGACGACCGTCCTTATAACCGATAAGGACCCGACCTGCCAAATGAAAAAAAAATCCGGTTTCGATCACTCCCGGAATATCGATCAGCATCCGATGTATTTCTTCCGGTTCCCCGTTTTCGATCAAAAGATCGAAAATATAATTCCCGCCGTCGGTTCGATATCGCTTTCCCCCCGCATGACGGATGTCTCCGATAAATCCCCTTTCTCGGATTTTTTCGACGATCGAAGCCGAACCGAAAGGACTGACCTCTACGGGAAGTTTGTATTTTTTCAATCGATCGACAATTTTATCTTCGTCTACGATCACGATCATCTCCCGAGCCGAAGAGGCGATAATCTTCTCTCGAAAGAGAGCTCCCCCTCCTCCTTTTACCATTCGTTTTTTTTGATCGATTTGATCGGCACCGTCCACGACAAGATCCAAATGAGTGAAGGCCTCCGGATCCATCATGGGAATTTTTCCTTCCGCAGCCAGCCCGGCAGAAGCCTCGGAAGTGGCCGTACAAACAATTTGCAACCCTTCTTCCCGACATCTTTGAATCAATTTTTCGATAAAGAAATAAACGGTCGACCCCGTTCCCA
>CAYGJM010000073.1:2264-7023 GCA_964350295.1 uncultured bacterium
CGGCTGCCGCATAGCCTGCCGCTTGCTTGGCTTTCTCATTAGACATAATTCGTCGTGCCGATTATAGTGAAATGAAATCATATATATATAAAAGTCTTTTCCGTGCCAACCTTAAAAGAGATTTCCTCCCTCCTGAACGAGCTTTTGCAAATCGATCGATTTCCGGATTTGGCACCGAACGGCCTACAGGTGGATGCTCCCGAAAAAGAGATCTCCGTGGTTGCCACGGCCGTTACGGCTAATCTGGCCACTATTGAAAAGGCCGTCGAGGAAAAAGCTTCCCTTCTGATCGTGCATCACGGTTTATTTTGGAACAAGGATCCCCTTCCCGTTACGGGCACCAAACGAAAAAAACTAAAACTGTTATTCGATCACGATATAGCTTTGTTAGCCTATCATTTTCCGCTGGATGCTCATGCCGATTTGGGAAATAATTACGTGGCCGCTCGCGAAATGGGATGGGAAAATATCGAAGACTTCGGCCCTCCCTGCGGCAACCGACTGATAGGAGTAAAAGGATCCTTCCCGTCGATTTCTCCGGAGGCCTTTCGACAAAAGCTGGAAGATTACTATCAACACCCGGCTCATGCGGTCTTCGGCGGAAAATCTTCGATCCGTTCGGCTGCCTTGATTTCCGGAGGAGCCCATCGGGAAATCCTACGCGCCGTCGAAGCGGGGGTCGATTGCTTCATCACCGGCTCTTTCGACGAACCGGTCTGGCATATCGCCCTCGAGGAAAAAATCCATTTTTTTGCCATGGGCCATGCCCATACGGAAAAAGCGGGCCCTCGAGCTTTAGGCAATTATCTTGAAAAAAAATTTCGTATCGTTCATAAATTCTTGGACATACCTAATCCTTTTTAAGACTTTCCATGTTCGGATTCATCAGAACACTCTTTTGGGTTTTCTTTATTTTGCTCCTAGGTATCGGTTTTTTCTTTTGGAATTATCGCGTTCCGATGACCTCTCACCTCTTATCTACCGTTCTGCATAATAAAACCTCTCTTGCCGATCTGGACATTTCCGTTTCTCTTTCCGGAATAACCGCCAAACAAATCACTCTTGCCAACCCCCGACCTTCTCCCGTGAAAGAGGCCTTATCCGGTCGTTTTTTTGAAATAAAAGGAAAATTTACGAGCTTTTTCAAGCAAGAAATCATTATCGAAGAAATCATTTTGGATCATGTCCTCTTCTTCGTTGATTTGTACAATCCTTCGGGATCGGATAACAATTGGAAAACCATCCTTCAAAAAATGGAAACGGGTAAATCGGATACCGATCCTTTCCCTACCCATAAAAAACGAACGTTCATTCGAAAAATCGTCCTTCGCGACGTTACCTTTTCCTATCGAGACCCCTTCTCTTCCTCAATCGTTCACTCTTCAACCCCCCAAGATCTCATTGAAATCACTCATATCGGAGGAGAATTTCCCCTGTCCACGTCCCAAGTCTTCGGAATTTGCACCCGAGTTCTGCTGACCTCCTTTATGAAAACGACCTCCTACAAAGACTTGATCCTGCAACTCCCTCCCCTTTCTCTAAAAACAACGAAGGGGGTTGCCGTCCGGGCTCTCGGATCAACCGTTTCCTTTGAGGAGTTTGTTCGCATGCCTAAAGAGGCGCCTCCGAAAACCTCTTTTTTTCTAAAAAACTTATTTCCTTTCGGAAGAAAAAACAAACTTGTTCTATAAAAAAATTGCAATAATCATTACAATATCTTACGATCGTTGTTCTTTTTTATTCCGGATTAGCTCAGCGGTAGAGCAGCGGACTGTTAATCCGTTGGTCGCTGGTTCGAATCCAGCATCCGGAGATTCGCTGGTTGATGTGACACTGCAATGAGAGTCGAAAACGGCTTTCGCAGTGTTACGGACAGCTTTTTCCCATCCGATTTCAAGTTCGAAAAGACGAAATTCAATAGTTGTTTGATCCCAAATTATAATGGTGTATATTATAGCCAATTACCATCCAAGGAGAAATTATGGGACAAATACTTCATGGGAGCGCCGAAACGACAGCGACGGTGCGTCGAGCCATATCAAAATAGTAAAGAGAGCTTGATCAATCTCTCCAAACGCTATGGTATTAATCCAAGACAGTACAAACCGGAAGTAAACATATCAAAATTTTCAATATTGTTAATTCTAAATTTTAATCCCGATGATGCATCGGGTATATTCTAAAGCACCCTTCACACAGGGAGGTAATTTTTCCATTATAAACCTTGTCTTATGAGTTCCTCAGCAAAAAGATCGGTTGCCGATGCCAAAGCACCCCCGACAGATGGATCACTAGCTGAGTGACCTCCATTGGGAATCATCCACAGTTGGCTATTTTTCCAGTTTTGATAGAGTAAGTAGGCCATGTCCGGTGGGCATATAGCATCCCATCGACCTTGAACAATAATACAGGGAAGATGCGCTATTTTAGGCATGTTGGACAGAATTTGATTGGGCTCGATAAAGAAGCCATTCTTTGCATAATGGCAAAATGCTTTTGTAACACTGAGGATAAGTCTGTCATTTTGGACCATATTTTCTACGAACGTTGTATTGGGAAGAAAGGTTGCGCAGATAGCATCAAATTTCATAAATGTACGTGCTGCGGGTAAATGGATATTTGGATCGGGATCACAGACTCTGTGATAATAAGCAGAAAGTAAATCATGACGCTCGTCTTTAGGGATGAGATTCACTACAGGGTCATAAGCCTCAGGGAACATCTTTCCCATTCCATAAAAAAGATGTAAATAGTCTTGCTCTCTCACAAGCCAAACACCTCTAAGGATAAAGCCTAGGCACCGTTCAGAGTGCTCTTGTCCATACAGTAAAGCCAAAGAGGACCCCCAAGATCCTCCAAATACAACCCATTTCTCAATCCCTAAATGTTCTCTTAAAGCCTCTATGTCACTCACTGAATGCTGAGGGGTATTTTCTTCCATACAGCCAAATGGCTCGGATCTCATGGCTCCTCTTTGATCGAACATAACAACATTCCATCGGTTTAGATCAAAAGAACTGCTCATGCCATCAGTACATCCACCTCCAGGTCCACCATGTAAGAAAATAACAGGTATACCGTTGGGATTGCCATAAATAGCATAGAAAAGAGTATGTAGCTGGGATACCTTTAAAAAACCTTCTTTTCTTGGTTTAGAAGAGGAATAAATAGGGCGATCGAAAGACTTTTCTTCACAAGAGTGCCGTAATGAGATAGTCGCATATAAAGGTAGCATAAAAGTTCCTATAAAAACGTATATAATAAGCTTAGCAAATTTGCGAAGACTAAAAATAGGTAGCATGTGGCGAGATATAACCGAAAGTTGTGTTTGAAGAGATAAAAAGTTGAGCGTGTCCTCAAAATAAATTCTAATAATAAAAAGAGGAGATACGCTCATGAGAGATGATGTGACCTTTCTGAAAATAGTGGACATTATTTAGCTAGATATTTCATTTGTTCTTCATATTTGCAAGGGCTCATATAATTTAATGTTGAGTGAGTTCTTTTCCTGTTATAATGGATTTCAATATATTCAAAAACCTCCTTTTGTGCTTCTTCTAAATTTTTAAATTTCTTTTTTTCAAATAAAAGCTCTCGTTTGAGCTGAGAAAAAAAACTTTCCGGAGCAGCATTATCATAAGCACTTTTTGCATAACTAACTTGGATGTTATTTTTCCGTAAAAGCTGAAGCTGCTCCTTGCTCGTATATTGGCTTCCTTGATCTGAATGAAAAATTGATGGTGTCCCCCTTTAAACCCGGACAGGGTATAATGAATTCCAAATAGAAGGAGAGGAACCATGAATTTGGCAATAACCGGGGCTCGCTCCTTATGCCTCTTCCATTTTCAAATATTTCTTCCCGAAAGACCCTTCCTCATGGATCATTATAAAACTCTTAAAGCCAACCAAGGGATCCTATCCGAATAGATTTTACCCATTTACATCCGTAAGCAAACATTCCCGCCTCTAATAAAGCTACTGAAGGGTTGCAGAAATTTGACCGAGTTCATAGGAAAAAACTCTAACGGAAGAATTTTTTACTAATTCTTCTACGATGGAGTACATGGAATCATATTCATCCCGGTTGATTTTGTTCGCTTCTAAAAGAGCTTCTTTCAAAGAAGACAGATTATAAGTTAACATTTGCCTTTTTCGTAATGAATCCAACTCCGGATGGGATTTTTTTGTTAAACTCACCAAAAATCCTGCTTCTTCCAACAAGTGAGTTAACCGTGAAAAATAATGATCATCGGATTTCTGGATTTCAAACTGCAATTTATCCGCATGCCGCAATATCTCCATTCCCTTTACCATAGGAACGCTATACAACGTTTCATTTCCGGTTAAGTCTTCTATGATTAATTTTCCTCCGGGCCTCAAAACCTGTTTAACTTGGTGAATAATTTCTTCGGGATTCGGCAAATGGCATAACAAAAATCTCATGTAAACAACATCAAAGGCTTGATGTAAGGATGCTAAATCATAAGCAGACAGCTTCCGAAACTCGAGGTTATCATAGGATTGGTTTTTCAATAGAGATCGAGCTACCGACAACTGATCTTCATTATTATCGGTGGCTAAAACATATCCCTTCGGACCTACAATTTCAGATAATTTTTGGCTAACAATACCGATTCCGCAACCGATATCCAGGATACGGTCTCCGGGCCCGACATTTGATTCCATCAAAAAACTTTCGGTATAGGGGTTGTAAATTTCATTCAGTACGAACAAACGGTCTTTATCTTCTTCTCCCGTA
>CAYGJM010000074.1:0-6953 GCA_964350295.1 uncultured bacterium
CTTCATGGCCGATCCCCTGCTAAGCCTCCTTCCTTATCGGTCGGAGAAAAGTTGCAAACCTCTTCGAAAAAGAGAGGTTAAAGCGTTGTATGTTATCATTTTCCCTTTTTGTCAGCAAGCTCGGTTAACATTTTTTTCTTGAAAAAAGAGCTTGCGAACGCCAAAAACTCAAAATAACGGCCGAAGCTTGCGAAAGATTCAGGGAATCCAGCCTTCCGTACATGGGAATATAGAGGGAAGTATCGACTTTTTTTTGCAGGCCGGGACGTATCCCTTTTCCTTCCGATCCTAAAATCAAAGCGGCCTTTTCGGGAAATTCATAGGTAAATAAGTTTTCCCCCTTATCGGAAACGCGAGCGGCCAGAATGTGATACCCCTCTTCTTTTATTTTAAGAATGAAATCCGATACATTCGAAACGATTTGCACGGGAACAATTTCGGAAGCTCCCGAACTGACTTTCGTAACGACGGGTGAAATTTGGGCTCCTCTATTTTTCGACCATACGACTAAAGAGACCCGAAAACATTCGCAACTTCTTAAAACGGCTCCCAAGTTATGGGGATCTTCCGGCTCATCCAGAACAACGATTAATGAAGGACGCTCTTTTAGTTCCTTCCAGTCGGTTCGCTTTCCGGGGCGAACGCGGGCCGCGAATCCCTGATGGGAATCGGAGCGAACCATTTTGTCCATTTCTTCTCTTGAGATGAATGAGACGGCAATACGTAAGGCTCGAGCTTTGGTCAGCAATTCCTCCGCTCTCGGAGAAGATTTTCCGCTTTTTACGACATATAAACAAACGATCCTCTCCGGAGCCAGGCTCAGCACTTCCGATAAGGTATTTCTCCCCATAATCAGGGAGTTTTTCGAGAAATCGGGCATAGCATTACGAGAGAAGTTTAAAGGCTTCCTCATCCGTTAAAAGATGGGGAAAATGTTTTTCCTGAACGAGCGCTATCCGATGATCATAAGGTCGAATATTACAAAGCGGATAATGAAAACCGGTAAAAGAAATTTTTAATTTTTTCAATCTTTGCGAAAGTTCGGTTAAACAGTCTCTTTGATCATCAACGCAAATAATTTTTGAGGGATTGAGTTTGTTTTTCTTTAAAAAAGACTCCAGAACGGCCCCTTTTTGATTGTGTCCGCAATAAAGAATACCTTCGATAAAACTGGCCGGATGGGGAAGAAGAAATTCAAAGTCCTCTATTTCTCGGGTAAAGAGTTCATCCATCTCCAGTAAAGAAAGCTGGGACTTCGTTAAATTGGATAAATAATTAGATCGAGCCGTCAAACCGAAAACATGAAAAACAAGGTCCCGACACTGCCGGATCCACTCTCCGGTTTTTTCTTCGACCGGCTTTACTTTCGTGACATGCTGCACTTCCTTCCAACGTTCGAAAGCTTTTTTATCGGCTTCTTCAAAAGAAAAACCTTCCCGCAAGTATAGCTGAAATAGATTCTTTTCCCAAGCCACGCTCCCCATGGTCTGCACGGGTTCGATAAGGGTGTGATCGATATCCAACATAAGAAAAACGTCCTCATTCATATGGGACATAATTTCTTCCATCGAAGTAACGGAGTGAATATCTTCAAACATAGGGGGCCATCATAAAATGAGACGACCTTTAATACAATACGAAAGGTCGTCAAAACGAAATTTAACAAAAAGTTCGCGGACAAATACAATCAATCAGCTTTTCCAAGTCTTCAAATAAAAGATTCAAATCGGCCTTTTGAAATCGAGAATCGGTTTCCTGTTCAAAAGTATGAAGCAAGGATCTGCTTCCCTCCCATACGGTATCAAAGGAAATGGCGTTCTCTTCCGCTACTTGATCATAAAAAAAATTCTTACGCAGAGGATCATCTAAATTTTTTTTCAATACGGGCAGATACTTTCTCGGATAGACTCGGAATTTTTCAATCATTTCGATAAATTCTCGGATCCTTTCAAATCTTTCGAAAGGCGAGGATTCCCCTTCTTCTATTATAAACATTCTCTCCTCTCCTCCAAAATACGTGCCGTTTTTTCCGTAAAAGAGGGTTCATAAAAATCCCTCTTCCAAGCTATCGGGAACCTTTTTTCCCTTCTCTTATCAAATTCACCGTCACCCAACCATTCGTCTACGGACGGAACGACATCCATCTGCTCTTCCGGGAACGAATTTAATGCCAAATAATAAAACTCTTCTTCTTCCGAATGCACCTCATTTACGGAAACGGAACCTAGTGTTGCCATACGACCTCCTCCTATGAAAAATAAAGAGTCCGGACAGTAATCTGAAAACAATTTTTAAAGTCAAACTTTTTTTTAAATCGAAGAAAAAAAACTATAAAACACCCTTTTTCTCTTCCTTTTTTTCCAAAAAAAAAGAGAAACATGCCCCATTTTTCCTTATTAACGGTTTTTTCCACATTTTTAGTTACTACGTCTCATTTTGCGGCGTTTCCGAACTGACATATTTTCTTTTCTCCGGTATAAAGGTCTGATAACATAAAAAACGTCATGAAAATACCTACTTTTTCCGATCTATATCATTATTTCTTTCCCCGTTCCCTTCCGCTCCCCTCCGAGGAAAGCTTGGCCTTTGCCAAATTCAAGGAGGTACAAGGGATACTCTCGGAGTTGCAAAAAAACTATCCGAACGAGAAATTAAGAGACGTCCATAAATTTTCTTTCCTGTCGGAAAAATCCCTTGAATTAGTTACTCTTTTTTATCAAACGACATTTTTTCAAAAACAAGAATCTACCCGTCGGATTCCTTTCGAAAAACTTCGACACCTCTCCGAAGAAGAGGTTGTGCAAGAATTGTTTTTTCCGCAAAAAAGCAATTCTTTTTTTACGATGATTGCAACTTCTTTCAAAGACTTTAGCGATCCTCTCGTCATTCCCCTTTCGGAAGATGATCCCTTTAGAGGAAGCGATCTGGTCGTATTTCAAAATGAAGTAGCGGGAAATCTTCCCGTCAATGGAATTCGGGAGAAAGCTTTTTCGGAAGTCAAAATGCTTTATTCCCGAATAGCCGATAATGAAACCGTCCTTTTCTCGGAAATAGAGAACTCTCTTTTCCATATCCGAATCTTGGAGACTTTTCAACGTCTCTTAGCAAGAGATACGGGCAGAAGGCTTCTTTCATCGATTCTTTACCCCGGAATTACGGAAACTTTGAAAAAATATTTCCTTTTCCGGCCTCGACGGATGCTTATTCGTATTATCCCTTCCGTTATAATGCAAAAAACATTTTCCGTTCGAGAAACGGACGACTCCTGCTTGTCTTTTCAAATACACTTAAAAATGAATGAGGAAAAACACTTCGTAATGACTTCGAAACCGGAATTGGAGCACACTCCTCTTTTTATAAGACTGGCTCACGAACTGCTCAAAATACATCATCTGATGAGGTATCGGGATTTCCGTGCACGTGACCCCGAAGAAATCCGCCATTATAAAAATGCTCTTGAAAAGGTTGTTCTCACGGGAAAATTAAACGGAAGAAAGGAAGAACTGTACGAGAATCTTATTCGAAAAGAATTCTCCCTGAAAAACGGAATCTACGCTTAAAAAAGAAGTGCGGTTACCAAGACTTGAACTTGGGACCTCAACATTATCAGTGTCGCGCTCTAACCAACTGAGCTATAACCGCGCTTGGAGGCAAGGAGGGTCGAACTCCTGACCTTCTGAATGCAAATCAGATGCTCTACCAATTGAGCTATGCCCCCAAAAGGGAAGAAGGTCTTCATAAAGAGGAGTACGATAACGAAAAATAACTTAATTAAGCAATCTTTAATTACAAAAAAATATTCTTTTTATAACCTGTCGAAAAAAATATTTTTAGGATACCCGCTCATGAACAAGGAATCTCTGCAAAGCTATCTAAAAAATTTACAAAAAACGATCATCTCCTCTTTCGAAACACTGGAACCGGAACAAAAATTTACGCTTACTCCCTGGAAACATCAAGAAGGAGGAGGCGGTATCATGGGTCTGTTACGAGGAGATATTTTTGAAAAAGCCGCCGTCCATTTTTCGGCCGTTTCCGGCGAAAAATTCCCTCTTCCCGGTTTTGAAGGCCCTTTTTTTGCTACCGGAGTGAGTCTTATTACCCATATGTCCAATCCTCATGCTCCGACCGTTCATATGAATATTCGTTTTATCGAAACGAATAAACTATCTTGGTTCGGGGGCGGTTACGACTTAACTCCCATGGGATTTTTTTATGAGGAAGACCGAGTTTTTTTTCACGAAACGGCCAAAAAGGCATTGGATCCTTACGGAAGCGGTCTCTATGAAGACTTTTCATTACGGGCAAAAGAATATTTCTATATTCCCCACCGAAAAAAAGAAAGAGGAGCCGGCGGTATTTTTTTTGATCATTATCATACGGAAGATCCGGGAAACGACTTAAAAATGTGGAAGAGCGTAGGAGAAAGTCTCGTCCCGGCGATTCTGCCGATTTACCGAAGAAGGATTCACGAGCCCTATTCAAAAGCGGACAAAAGCGTGCAAAATAAGATGCGGAGTCATTACGTCGAGTTTAATCTTCTCTATGACAGGGGAACGAAATTCGGATTAGCTTCTTCGGGAAATACGGAAGCCATTCTTTCTTCGCTTCCTCCGCAGGCCTCTTGGTAACCGTCCTTATCCCTTTCCCTTCCCGCAATAAGGACAATAACGCCAATAAGTTTCGACTCCTTCCCGACAATTCGAGCATTTCGATTCACCGAGATTATCCCAGCGATCGCCTTTGTGATAAATGATTTGAAAAATAATGATCGAAACGGGAACGGCCGTTAAGATCTGCTTTACGAAAAACAAGACGCTTCCTTCCTTATAGGCCGTAAAAGCCAATAAAACGGACGAGGATGCCAATAAAATGTTATACGAAAGAGAAAGATCCCGGACTTCCTTGTGAATGTGTATTTTCCAAATCTGAAGCCAAAAGCTTAAGGACAGTAAAAATACCGCCATCCAAGAAATTACGTTAAATAGCACTCCGTTCTCCCGTAAAAATGATTTCCTTTTTTTTTATCACGGGAGGCAATAAAAAAGTGTTTTTTTTATCTTTTTTTTTGTAAAATGCGAGAAAAAATAGAAGAGATTATGCCTCCGTCAGAAAAAATCCATTATGAGCAACAAGCCCCCAAAAACGTTCGGGAAATAACTCCTGCCGTCGTATCCGAAGAAATGCATGACAAGGAGTCATTTCTGCTTCTGGACGTGCGAGAAAACGACGAGTGGTTTTCCGGACATCTTCCCGGTGCTTTGCACGTTCCCTTGGCTGATCTAAAGACAAATATCGAAGCTATTGCTCCCGACAAAAGTACTCTCCTGATTCTCTATTGCAGATCGGGAGTTCGATCGGCTTCCGGAGTTCAAGCATTACAACAATCGGGTTATACGAACGTCTTTTCCATGAAAGGGGGCATTCGCCTGTGGAAAGCTCAAGGATATCCCGTTACGGATCAATAAGGAGAAACCGAACCGGAGTTCGTTATTTTTTGATGAATGACCGGCGTTCCCAAATAACGCACTTCTCCCCCGCCTCGAACATCTACCGTTAATTTCGTTTTGGTATGAACGCACACCTTGCCGGGACCGTTCAATTCCACGAAAGCCGTTTGCGAAGTCAGTCCGGAAGAGTCCCAAACGGCATTTCCGAAGATCCGGATCGTTTGATCTAAAACGCTCCCTTCAAACGTAAATTTTCCTCCCCCCTTCACGTTGGCTCCGATCGAATGAGCATTGATACGCAAAAAAAGTTCTGCCGAACCGGAAACGCTGATTTCCAAATTCTCCAAATTCCAGGTATCCTCTCCGATGACCTCGATGCCGTCACCGATATCCAATTTTTGCAGATTATTCGTGGTAATATATATTTTCGGCTTCTTTCCTCGATAAGAAAGGGTGTCGACGTGCAACTCGTCATCAACGATTTCCGTGGTGATTCCGCGGTTCTTTTTTTCCTCCGCTTCAATAAATAAGGAGGGTGTTTCCCCCTGATGTAAAAAAACGGTTCCCTGTCCGCGAATGTACAGTTCCTCAAAAGGATAAATTTCTCGACTTTGCGTCATTTTATGAGGCCTCTCCGATTTACCGAAAAGAGAAGCCGAGAGAAAAACGGCCAAGCAACTCCCCATCGCCATTTTTTGTAACCATTCTCGCATGAACTACCGAAACTTGCTTCAAGTCAAATGGCAACGTTACCGTTAAAATAGCTTTCCCACAATAGAAAAATAAAAAACTATTTTGAGATTGCAATCGCCCTATTCCTCCGGTAACCTCAAGTCATCGTTTTCAAGGGAGAAGATCATGACGAAAGAAACGGTAAAGCATCGCAAGGAAGATAAGAAAAAGCCCCTTTTGTCGGCTAAAGAAAAAAAAATAAAAAAAAGAGAAAAAAAACAGGGAAAGGAAAATTAAGCTTTCGATCGAACCGCATCCGAAAAGATGCGGTTCGAAGCTCTCCGAAAATCCATTTCACCCCTTAAGAATATAGGATCCGACGGAAAATCTCCCTCGTGCTTTCAAGGGAAGGTATTCGATCGCAGTCGCACGATGTGATAAAGTCCGATATTTTGTCTTTGATCGAGTTTCTTCAAACAGCGGAAGAATAACGGAAACGATCAGATTGTAAATATCCCTATCCAACTGTCCTTCATCTTCCGTTATCAGGCTTGTACCGAAATCACAAAATACCGCTCGGTTCTTTTCGTTCAATAAAATGTTTTCGGACTTAATATCTCCGATAAATACCCGTTTTTTTCGACACTCCGAAAGCCCCTTAAAAAGATCAAATACGATGTTCCTTTTATCCGAAAGGGAAAGAACATTTTTTTTCATAGCTCTGTCCAATCCCTCCGGAAAAAACTCCAGAAGAAAAGACATCTGATTTTCGAAAAAAACAACCTCTTGTAAGTGCACGAGGTTTTTCCATCCACGGAGGATTTTCAAGAT
>CAYGJM010000075.1:0-6865 GCA_964350295.1 uncultured bacterium
ATAGCCGTCCGATATCGAGCAATTTCATCGTCCACTTCATGAGGATCGATGCGAAATTCAGGAACGCACCCTTCCGAAAAAACAAATAAAAAAGGCTTTCCGACCGCTATCCCCGCACAAATGGGTAATCCCCCGACCCTAACTTCCCCTTCGGAAAATAACATCATACCGAAACTTCCCCGAAATGACCTGCAAAAGCTTTTTCCAAAGCCGAAAGGACCGCTTCGGCATCATCTCCTTCTGCTCGAACGTTAATACGAGCACCGCATCCGGCCTCTAAAAGCAAAATGTGCATGACGCTTGAAGCATCGGCCGTCTTCTTGTTATAAGTAAAGATAACTTTCGAACGGCTCTTTTTTAGTAATTTTGTAATACAAGCTGCGGGTCTGGCATGCAAGCCGGAGAGATTTTGCACCTCGATCTGTCTTTCGAGAATCATAAAGGCATTCTCCTTTTATTCTGATTAACCGCAATGGTTCGTTGCAGTTTCGTCTGAAACTCCTTGGCCGAATGATACCCCATTTTCTTCAGGCGATAATTCAAGGCAAGCGCTTCGACCAATAACACGACGTCCCTACCGGGTTTTACGGGCAAAATGGAAAAGGGAACTTCCACTCCCAAAATGCTGCACTTCGTTTCACTGGCTCCCACTCGATCGTAAAAATTATTCTCATCCCAAGTTTCCAGCTTCACGATTAAATCGATCTGTTTTTTATCCCGAACGCAAAAAGCACCGTAAAGATTAGCTACGTTAATAATCCCGATCCCCCTGATTTCCATATGATGTCGGGTTAATTCGACACCGTGTCCCTCCAAATAGGATTCTTTTTTCTTTTTGATGCGTACGACGTCATCGGAAATCAATCGATGTCCTCTTTCGATCAAACCCAATGCCGTTTCACTTTTTCCGATGGAAGACTCTCCCTCGATTAAAACTCCCACGTCAAAGACTTCAACAAATGTTCCGTGTCGCGAAGCGATCGGAGCAAACTCTTCCGCGAGAATCATCGATACCCTGTTCAAAATATGAACCGTCATCGTAGGAGCCTTAAACAGAGGAATACTTTTTCGGGAACATAAATCAAAAAGGTCTTTCGAAGGTCGATAACGACGAGCCAGAATAACGCAGGGAAGATCTTCCGTTAAAATAGATTCCAGTCGATGAATGCGCGTCAGGCTATCGAGAGTTCTCAAGTATTCGGCCTCGACCCTTCCCATAACCAAAATTCTTTTTTCGGCATAATTTTTTACGTAACCCGAAAGAGCCAATCCCGCTCGATGTACTTCCGGGATGCGCACCGGTCTTCTCAGTCCTTCTCTTCCGGCAATTAATTCCAAGCCTAATTCCTTACCGTATCTTTGATAAAAATCTTCCACCAAAAACATATTTTCGTAACTGCCCCTTTAACCGGTTAGTAAATGGATAAAGGATTTAAGCAAAAAGAACAACTAAAAAACAACTCGGAAACGGGGGCTATCGCATCGTTTCGCCTGCAAGCAGCATCCGACGTAAAAAAACAAACCGATATAGAGAATCAGGAAAAGTAGAGGGAACCGAGAAACCCGTAAACAATAATCGTAAGTTACCGGTATTTCATAAATGAAGGATAACATTTTTTCGGTCATGAAACCGACGCAATGAAATAAATAACCGGCCGGACCGGGAAGAAAAAAATAAAGCGGAACGGATGCCAAAAAAATTCCGATCAATAAAGCTAAATAAGCGGGAACAAAGAGATTATAAAGGAATCCGAACCAATAAAATTTATGAAAATGATACAGGGAAAGGGGGAGAGCTGCCAAATGTACGGCAGCTCCCAGAGCCATAACGTCGATCATTTTTCGTACACGACGACCCTTACATAACAAGCTGATTAAGGCAACCGTCGGCCGATGATAAAATAAGATGGCATACGTCACTAAAAAACTGAATTGGAAACCCATATGAAATAGTAAAAAGGGATCCGACAATAAAACAATCGAAAAAGCAAGCGAAAGAGTATGTATCGGCAAAGCTTTTCTTTCGATGATTACGGCAGCCAAATAAATGGACACCGTAATCCAAGCCCGGCTAAGAGAGGGGCCCGGACCGATGAATAAATAAAAAAGAGTGGTGAAAAAAAATAAGAAAACGGCCCGGACTTTTACGGAAAAAGGGAAGTAAAGCAATCAATACAGAAAAAAAACGAGTATCCCGAAATGGAAACCGGATAGGGCCAGCAAATGGCTTAGTCCGAACCGCGAAAACGTATAAAAAAGGTAGGGATCATTGAATTCTCCCGTGGTCATTCCGACAAGCAGGGAAGCTGCTTTTTTAAAGGGAATAACCGTTTCCAAAAATCCCGATACCCTTTGTTTACAACGATATCTGATTTCCGCCAAACTTTTTTTATGCCCCGAAGGAATAAAAGAAGCCCCCTTATCGACCGTAAAGGTAAAACCGTATGCCTCGTTAGGAAGAAGCCTCCCTTCGACATGATAATCAAACCCGATAGGAGGAAGGATTTCCCCGGCCGGAAGGTATAACGTAAACGGCAGGTTTCTTCTTATACAGCCGCTCTCTCCGGTAAACTTTTTCAGTTTTCCTTTTAAAACCCGGCCGTTTCGAAAATGACTCTTTGAACGGGAAAGATGTTGTATATGAAGCTCGGCCGTTCCCTTTTCTTCTCGGGTCGGAGGACGAAAACCGTAAAGCGAACACTGCAAAAGAAAAACGGCCCCCGAAATAAAAAGCATTTTCAAGGGAATTTTTCTCTCTGCAACCATTCCGACATACAATACCATCGGGAAAAGAGCGACGTACGGTTGAAAATAAAAAGATATTCCGAATAAAACGAAAAAAGCCATTTCCAGAGCGGGATGGAGAAAAAGGAAGGGGCGAATGTTTGTTTGCAAACCAATCCGATCCGGTTTTAAAAAAAATATACTTATTTTTTGAATTCCGAGCGATAAAAAAATAAAAAAGGAGGGCCGCTTCGGAAAAAGATTTAAAATTTTCTATTTTATTTTAATCTTGCCTCCACTATCCTCCTCTCTTTATTTTGTAGGATGGCTTCAAAACTTCCGATTTTTCTGGCGATCGTAGCTCAGTTGGTTAGAGCATTGGATTGTGGTTCCAAGGGTCGCGGGTTCGAATCCCGTCGTTCGCCCATACTTTTCCGATAACCTAAAAATCACGCAAGCATTTTATTTTTAGTTAGATATATTTATCCATTACCCGATAAGGCATCTAAAATAAAAATTAATATTTAAAAGTAATAAAATTTATTTTATCTAAGGGTGGTAAAGGGGAATAAGCTTTTCATCCATTCAAAAAAATAATGTCAAAAGAAAGTCCAGAAAGCGAAAATTACATCGATGATAAACATCCCGAAATTTGGGGAATTTGTTTGATTGTTTTCGGTATCCTTTTGATGCTGAGCCTTTTTAGTTTTTGCGACGGAAATGCAACGGTCAATCGCCTCGGGTTCTTGGGTTATGCGACGGCTTGGTCCCTCCTCTATCTTTTCGGTTTGATCGCTTACCCTCTCTCGGCTATCGTCGTTTGGATCGGATGGAAAAAATTGTGTCATAAGCCGATTTTTCACAAATGGCATAAAGTTCTTCACTTATCGATTATCTTTTTTTCCCTTTGTCTTCTTCTAAATGTATTGGCCGAAACGCATCCCGGAATCGGTCGGGCCTTTTTTAAGTCAGTTTATACCGAAAAGATAAAAATCAATACGCCCGTCCCCTATAAATCGATTCGCTATAATTTAGGGGGATGCCCCATCTATTACCTGTATGTCGATCTGCCGAACTTCAATCTTCACCGATTGTTAAGTAACGTCGGTATTTCTTGTATTTTCATAACGACTTTCCTTATTTCGCTGGTGCTGTTAACCCGAACGAATCTTTCTCCGTTCGTTGCCTTTTTCCAAAATGATCTCCTACCCGGAATTAACGGTTACTTTACCTTGCGCAAACTGAATCGCTACCTTTCCTTTTTCATGCGCGGAGCGGCAAAAATCAAATCCTTTTTCGGTACGACTTCTTCCTTTCGGATTTTTCTTCCCGCAAAAAGCGAAGAGAAACCACCCGAAATAAAAAGAAGAGAACCTTCTCCCGTTATTGCTTCTTCCTTTACGGCCAAGCCGAAAACCAACCCCCTTTTAATTACAAGCATCTCGGAATCCCCTCTGACGGAAGAACCCTTGTTTACCAAGTCATCGACCGATTATCGCCCCTACACGAAGAGGCAAAAAGCGATTGAAAGCCAAAAAGTTTATAACGGTGATTTTACTTCTTATCGTCTACCCCCGCTTGACTTACTGATCCCTCCGAAAAAAATGAACCAACCCTCTTTGCAAAAAGATCTCCGCGCCCAAGCGGAAATTTTGGAAGAAACGCTTCTGAGCTTCGGGATTGAGGCTAAGGTAGGAGAAATTCATTGCGGCCCGACGATCATTTCCTTTGAAGTCCATCCCGCTACGGGTGTCAAGGTCCAAAAAATCAAAGCCCTGGAAAATGACATTGCGCTTAATCTGCAAGCCAAATCCATTCGCATTATCGCTCCGATTCCCGGAAAGGCCGTCGTCGGCATCGAAATACCGGCTCCGGAGGCCCGAGAAGTAAACTTCCGAGAAATCGTTGAAGAATACAGACGGTCTCAAAGAAACCTGGGCATCCCCGTTCTTTTGGGAAAAACGGTTTCCGGAGAACACGTAATGGCCGATTTGGCCCGCATGCCTCATTGCATCATAGCCGGCGCTACCGGAACGGGAAAAAGCGTTTGCGTCAATACGATCGTTATGTCCATGCTGTTAAACTGTAAACCGGACGAATTGAAGCTCATTTTGGTCGATCCGAAAAAAGTAGAACTTTTTCCCTACACCCGCCTCCCTCATATGTTAGCTCCCGTTATTACCGAGCCCCAAGGAGTGACGGCCGCTTTAAAATGGCTCGTAGCCGAAATGGAGAAGCGCTACGAAATTTTAAAACTTTTGGGCCTTCGTAATATAGCTACTTTTAACCATCGAAAAAGAAACAAGGAAGCAGAAGAGGATCGAGAAATCGAGATCCCGGAGAAAATGTACTATATTGTCTGTATTATCGATGAACTGGCCGATCTGATGATGCTATCGAGTAATGAAATCGAGATGCCTATTGCCAGAATTGCCCAAATGGCCAGAGCCGTCGGCATACACCTGATTTTGGCAACGCAAAGGCCTTCCCGAGAAGTCATTACCGGATTGATTAAGGCTAATTTCCCGACGAGAATCGCTTTTAAGGTCGCTTCACGCGTCAATAGCCAAATTATTTTGGATGAAATCGGAGCCGAATCTCTTTTAGGAAACGGCGATATGCTGTTCATGCCCCCCGGAGCTGCAACTTTGATTCGTACGCAAGGTTGTTTTACACATGATAGAGACATCCAAAAAGTCGTTGATTTTATCTGTGAACAAGCTCCGCCGAATTATTTGATTGATTCGTTCGACATAATGGGTTCCTCCGAAGAAGAGGATGACGACTTTTCCTGTTCGGAAGACGAAGAAGGCGATCCTCTGTATCGACAGGCTTTGGACTTGGTCTTAAAAACGGGTACCATTTCTACGACCTTTATTCAACGAAAATTAAAAATAGGGTATGCAAGAGCTGCCGGCATTATGGATCGGTTGGAAGACCGGGGAATTATTTCGGGAGCGGACGGAGCCAAACCGAGAAAGCTCTTAAGCTCTCCGAAGTCCGATGAAGATGACTTTTCCCCTTCTCACCGTTAGCAGGACCGTTTTTCACCTTTTCAAGATTTCTTCGAGTGATTAGACTGATTCCTTTTTGAGAGAATTATGATCGGCTTTTGCCCCCTGGCCTCCGGATCCAAAGGAAACTGCATCTATCTGGGTACCGAACAGGCAAAAATTCTTATTGATGCGGGAATCAGTACGAAAGCCATTGCCGAAAGACTCGCGCATATAGGCGTTTCTCTTCAAGAGATCGATGCCGTTTTTATTACTCACGAACATATCGATCATGTTGCAGGTCTTAAAAGGCTTATGAACATGGATATCCCCGTGATTGCAAATAGCGAAACGGCTAAGGGTATTGTTCAAGTTCTGAAAAAAATTCCGAAATTTAAAATCTTTGCTACCGGAGAAAAATTTCGCTATGCCGACATGGAGGTTCTCTCTTTTACCGTTCCTCACGACACCCCGGACCCCGTTGCATTCATTTTCTTCCATAAAAATATGAAGTTGGGTTTTTGTACTGATTTGGGTTTTGTCACGAGTGCGATCGAACGCAAACTAGAGAATTGCGATTATCTTTACATAGAAGCGAACCACCAGGTTTCCATGGTCCTATCTTCCTCTCGACCGAACCTTTATAAACAAAGAGTACTGGGTAGGTACGGACACCTTTCCAATGAAAATTGCGGTCGCCTTTTGGAGCGAGTCCTCCATCCCGGTTTGAAACACGTTCACTTGGCCCACCTCTCTTCGGAATGCAATCATCCCGAAGTCGCCCTCGGCGTCGTTAAGGATTTTTTAGGGACAAAAGGGCCGGAATGTTCCATAGCCCTTCAGGAAAAAATCAGTCGTCCCGTTGCCTTTTAAAAAACGTATAACGCCGATATAAAATAGGATATAAAAGCCGGTGTATTTTTCCCGAAAAGAGAAAACCACGGCCCGATTAACAGACCGAAATTTTCGGAAATTAAAATTTCCAATTGAGGAGCGGCCAACTCAAAGGCTACCGAAACGGGAACGTCATTCATGAAAAGAGAGTCTCCCCTCTTGGGGGTAAAGTAACCGCTGAAATTTTTCTGAAAGCTGCTGTCATAGGCCAAGTTCAAATGCTTGGTTAACATGATCTCTCCGGAAAAATAAAT
>CAYGJM010000076.1:0-1795 GCA_964350295.1 uncultured bacterium
TGCAAAGCTTTTCGGGTGTTGTCGAAAAGAAAACGATCGAGTGATTTCATTTTCTCTCCATTGGTGGATTTTTTGCAGGTTTTCTATTGAGGGTTCCAAATCTCGGAAATAAAGCTCGGGCATACGGGTTCCTCCGGACGTTTTCCGGTTACATAAAATTTTTTGATTAAAAAAGACTTAAAGTCCCTATACCCGAATAGGGGATTTTCTTCATGGTAATATTTACATATTTCTTGTACGAGAGGAAGATCTTCCGGGGTATCTATCGAAAGATTTACTGCGGAAAGGTCATGTTTGTCCCGGAAGTTGTATAAGCGAAACAGCTCCGGATGACGGTAGATGTAAGGAGTTACATGTTCTTTTTCATAGGAAGAAGAGGCTTGGTGAAAAGCTTTTTGAAGAGCCGAAGCGGTAAAGATTTCCGTATCGAGTCCCTTCGGAAAAGTTCGTAAAAGCGTATTCGATAAATAGTCCGCTTTTGCATATTGAAAGAAATAAAGCATGTCGGCTAAGAGATAAGGATCGATTAAGGGACAATCACCCGTGATGCGAACGATGACGGGAGCCGGGCACGAAAGCCATGCCTCATAAAATCTTTCGAGAACGTTTTCTTCCGATCCCGTAAAAACGGGGATTCCGTGTTGTTCGCCCAGTTCGACCAGAACCTTGTCCCGAGGTTCTCGAGAGGTAGCGAGGAGGCAGGAATGCCGAAACCTTTGAAGTCTTTTTAGTAAGAAGGAGAGCATCGGCTCTCCGGCAAGAGGGTGTAAGACTTTTCCCGGAAATCGCTTTGAGCCCGTGCGAGCCTGAATAAGGATCAAAACTTCCCGATTCGACATTGAGATTCTCTCGTTTTAAAAAACGAAAGAATGAGTTATACGGTTGAGCTTTTCAAGAATTTTTTGAGGAAGGAGGGAATATAAGAAAGGAAGGCTTCTTGCCGGGAAAGCGGCTTGGGTAAAAGGGCTTCTCTTTCTTTTCGTAAAATTTCCGTGGCTTGTCCGACGACCGCAAGTTGATATTGCATTTGGTTTTCCGGAGAGGAGATCGTTTTATCGGCGATCTTTCGTCGAGTAATCGCTTCGGCAAAAGGGAAAAGGGTTTGAACGGCTTCCCTTTCGTCTTGGGTCAGGGCTTTTGTAATCGCCTCGCGGAAAAGATTTTCGACCTCTTGGCCGGCTTCTTGCTTTAGTCTGTCTATTTGTTCCGTTAAAAAAAGGTAATCGGATTCGGAAAACGAGGGATTGGCCGGAAACTTTTGCTTAAAGGAGCTTTTTACGGTTTCATAATCGGGAAGAGTTTCTCCGCTTTTTACGTAATCCGAAGCAAAATAGATAACGGCTCGATTTTGGGCTTCCGAATCGGTTTGTTTCTTTTTTTCGACACCGGGATCTTTTTCGGGTAGGAGGGAAAGGAGGGCTCGGAAGCGCTCTACGACGGCCAAAATTTTTTCTTTGGAATAACCGCCGTTTCTCTCATGAGGTATCTCTTTAAAGAATTCCGATAAAAGAGGAGAGAAGTCGGAGTTTTTTATGAGTTTTTCTCGATAGATCACCGATTCGGGAAAAGCATACCGGATATGGTCGACGAGATTGTCTAAAAATGTTTGCGTCGATCGGTGTTTTTGCCGATACTTTCTTTGCTCTTTCAGAAGAGTGCTCAGAAGAAACGGATCTCCGTAATCGGAGAAGGAAGCTTCCAAAAGAATTTCGGAGGGAATGATCATATGGTTTTTCGGCAACGCTTTTCTCAGTAAGGTAAGAGGAATGTCTCCTTCCCGGATTTTCGTTTTCAC
>CAYGJM010000076.1:1805-5231 GCA_964350295.1 uncultured bacterium
CTCGGATCACCTCCGAACGATTTTCCAAGGAAGAAGAGGAGCCTATTTCTTCCTTCATAACGGATCGAAATAATTCGATATTTTCCGGGGAGGAAAGCTCTTCCCTCGATGCTTTTCGGGAAAGCAGAACAAAGGAGTGCTTGGCCAGCGCTTCCCGCAAGGGTCGTAAGTCGGTTTCAACGGGGAGAAGTTTCTCGAAGTGGATTTCCAAGTGAACGGCAAGGCGGCAGATTTCCGGGGCCCCCGAAGGGGGATTTCGGTGACCGGTAAGGGAAACGGAAGACATCTTTTCTCTTCTCCACAAGAACTACATTGCAACCATTTTCTCAAAAAAATAATTGTTTGTCAACCCTTTTTTGGTCATTTGCGGAGGGGAAAAGAGGAGAGACGTCCTGCTAACTTATTTATTTTAAGTATAATAGGGGTTATTTCTTCTTTCCGGTTCTCTTTTTAAAGGAGGCCAGGACTTGTTTAACCTGTTTTCGGAAGCTCGCCGGTACTCGGTCAAAGAAGAGGATGCCGTTCAAATGGTCATTTTCATGCATGATTTGTCTGGCTTCAAATCCGGATACTTCTTTGCGGAAGGATGTGCCCGTTTCATCCATAGCCTCGACCGTAACGGAAACGGGGCGCTCTACCGGCAGATGAAGACCGGGCAGGGAAAGACATCCTTCTTCCTGAATATCAAAAATTTTTGAAGGGGAGGACAGCTTCGGGTTAACATAGACGACGGGGGGATCGAAGAGGGCCTTGCCGTCTTGTTCGCGATAGGGGCGAATGACGAAAATACGGACATTTTCTCCTACCTGCGTTGCCGCCAAACCGATGCTTTTTGAAGAGACATTAACGGTCTCGACCATATTGTGAATCAAGGCTTGGATTTCGGGCGTGATTTCACGCACTTCTTCCGCTTTTTTACGCAATCGGGGGTCTTCCCAAATCAGAATATCCAGGATCATATTTGCAGCTCTTCTTGTACGGTGAGCGGCGGAGCCTTGGTTTTATAACGGCCGAGGGCCGAAGTCCAAAGAGAGAGAAGCACGCAGGAGGCGAGAAACAAGCCCACCAAGACGGCCGTAAATTTTTTCAGAACATTCGGGGTCGAGGCACCGAAGACGGCATCCGAATCGGCGGAAAAGGAACTTCCCAATCCCATGGATTTGCTTTCTTGGATGAGAATGACCGCACAGAGCAGAAAACATAAAAAAAGGAACAAGGAAAGAGAAAGATAATAAACGATGATCATGGAGAATCTCCCGATAATTCAATGATTTTATAAAAAGTATCCGGCTTCAGGGAGGCACCGCCGACTAAAACGCCGTCGATATCCGATTGTTCGAAAATTTCTCCGGCGTTGGAAGGAGTAACGGACCCTCCGTACAGTATGGAGACGCTTTTAGCCGTTTCTTTCGAGTAATTCTCTTCGAGACACTCTCGGAGTAAAAAGGCCGCTTCTTGGGCCATTTGGGGAGTGGCCGCATCACCCGTTCCGATAGCCCAAACGGGTTCATAGGCCAAAACGATCAAAGGAATTTTATCCTTTTCCATATCAACGAGAGCTTCGGAGAGTTGCTTGCGTAAGACGCATTTGGTTTCTCCGGCCTCTCTTTCGGCTGCGGACTCCCCGAGGCATAAAACGGGGGTCATTCGATGGCGCAGGGTTAAGGCAATTTTTCGGGCAATAACGGAGGGACTTTCCGGAAAATATCTTCTTCGTTCGGAATGGCCGATCAAGGAAAAACGAGCGCCTGCGTCAATCGCCATGGAAGGGGAGATTTCTCCCGTAAAAGCGCCCTCTTCTTCTGAAGAAATGTTTTGGGTTCCCGGGATCAGAGAGGGGATTTGCAAATCATAACAAGAGCGGAGGCAGGTAAAGGGGACGGCGAGGTAAAAAGGATTGTGGACCGACGGAAGCTTTTTCAGAAAGGTAAACGCTTCCGGAATGGTCTTATTCATCTTCCAGTTGCCGATAATCATTTTTTTTCGAGGCATACGGATTCTCTCCTATCGAATGGGGCAGGATAACCGATTTTCGAAAGGGGTTCAAGGTGTTTTTTTATCTCCTTCGAGGAAGGGCCTTCGGGAATAGCGGTCGCTCTAAAAAAGGAATCCGGAGTATACTTCCGAAAAAATAGCAAAAAACCATGTCGGATTCATCCATCGTTCTTACGGTCAGTCAATTAACGAAAGCTATTAAGTGGCAACTCGAAGAGGCTTTCCCGCGCGTTTGGGTTTCGGGAGAGGTGAGCAACTGCAAGAAACAATCTTCCGGTCATTTGTATTTTTCCCTTAAAGATGCGAAGGCTTGCATACGCTGCGTTATGTTTGCCGGGGACGTCCGTCAACTGGGCTTCCTGCCGAAGGACGGAGATGAGGTTCGGCTTCAGGGAGAACTGAATGTCTATCCCCCTCGAGGAGATTATCAGATCGTCGTCAGAAGTCTCCGTCCGGCCGGTCGGGGAGCACTCCTCCTCGAGCTTGAGAAGAGAAAGGAAAAATATCTTCGTGCGGGGTGGTTTGATCCCGCCTTAAAAAAAAAGATCCCTCGTTTCCCGAGAACCGTAGGTGTTATTACGAGTCCCACCGGAGCCGTGATTTCGGATATTCTGCAAGTCACCGAAAGAAGAAAAAAGGGATTCCACGTGATTGTCGCCCCGGTTAAGGTTCAGGGCGAGGGGGCTGCGGGAGAAATCCGAAAGGCCGTCGAGACCTTTAATCTTTCGGGATGCGCGGACGTCATCATCCTTGCGAGAGGAGGGGGAAGCGTGGAGGATTTGTGGGCCTTCAATGAAGAGGAAGTCGTTGAAAGCATTTATCGAAGTCGTCTTCCCGTAGTGGCGGCCATCGGTCATGAAACGGACACGACTTTAGCCGACTTAGCTGCTGACTTGCGGGCTCCGACTCCTTCGGCCGCTGCCGAATTGGTATTTGAAGAAGATCGAAAATTATTGGATTATCTCGACGGATTGCAGGTTCGTTTTGACGGATACGCAAAAGGGCTTATTCGTTATCTGGCCGAAAAGATAAAAGGAATCGAAAAAGGGTCATTTTTTCGAAAACCGGATGAAAGGCTGCATTTTTTCGTACAGAAAGTGGATGATGCGGAAAACTCGGCGGATCGATTGATTTTGAATGCCCTTCGCGACAGACGTATTCATTTGCAAAAACACTTGATTCGATCGGGAGAATCAAATCCTCGTATTTTGATTGAACAGGCGGTCCGTAAGACGGAGGCCCTGCGTGAAAGAACCGAGAAGGAAATACGATTATTTTTACGAAAAAATGCCGATCGTTTGCGAGAAAAACAGGAAGGGGCGGAAAAGAAAATTTTTTATGAACTGTATCGAAAAACAAATGAATTCACGCGTATTTCTTCGCATTTGGAAGCGATGAATAACAAGAAAATTATTGAAAGCGGGTACACTA
>CAYGJM010000076.1:5241-6827 GCA_964350295.1 uncultured bacterium
CAATTGATGTTGCGCGACGGCATCATCGATGTTTCCGTGGAAAAAATAACCGAGAAAGAAATATGTCAAAAAACGAATTGAATTTTGAGGAGGCTTTTTCCGAGTTGGAACTCATTTTGGAAAAAATGAATGCGGGGAAACTTTCTTTGGACGAATCGCTGCACTCTTACGAAAAGGCCGACGCATTAATTTCTCGCTGTCGGTTCCTTCTGAAAAATGCGGAAAAAAAAGTTGAAATTTTAGTGAAAAAACGGGGGGAAGAAGACGAGGAGTCGGAGGGAACGATCCGTACGGAAAGTTTCCGTCCTTCCGGAGAAGAAAGAAGCAACGATTGATCATGCTTTCAAAAATTCATTCCCCCGAGGACATACGCTCTTTTTCGGCAGAAGAGTTTCGGGAATTAGCTTCCGTAATTCGGGAAAGAATTATCTCCGTTTTATCGGTAAACGGAGGCCATTTGGCTTCCAATTTGGGTGTGGTGGAGTTAACCATAGCCTTGCACGCGGCTTTTCAAACGCCCGACGACAAACTTCTTTTTGACGTCAGTCATCAGTGTTATACCCATAAAATTTTGACCGGCAGAAATCAACGATTCGATCGCATTCGAAAAGAGGGGGGATTGTGCGGCTTTTCGCATCCGGGGGAGTCGGCATACGACCATTTTTATGCCGGGCATGCGGGAACGGCCCTTTCGCTTTCCTTGGGATTAGCGGCAAGGAGACGGCTTCTCGGAACCGATGAGTATATTATTCCCGTGATCGGGGATGCCTCTTTGACATGCGGATTGATTTTGGAAGCCTTGAACAACCTGCCGAAAGATTTGGACCGTTTCCTGATCGTTTTAAATGACAATGCCATGTCCATTTCCCATAATGTCGGAGCCATTTCAACGATTTTGAATCATCCGAAAGATTCCGATTCCGGACCGGAAACATTTTTTAAACAGTACGGATTGCGTTATTTCGGACCCGTAGACGGACATGACGTAGCGGGTTTAACGGAAACTCTCGCTTCCTTAAAAAAGATGCCGGGCCCTTCCCTCCTCCACGTTTTGACCGTGAAGGGGAAGGGAATGTCCGAGGCCATGCGGAACCCGATTACTCATCACGGAGCCAAACCGTTTTATCCGGATTCCGGTAAATTTTTACCGACTTCTTCTTCCAAACCGACATTTCCGAAAATTTTCGGCAATCATATTTTAGAGATGGCCCGAAAGGATCCCTTGTTATTGACCGTTACGCCGGCCATGTCTTACGGTTCCTGTTTGAACGGATTGGAATCGATATTTCCGAAGCAATGCATCGACGTGGGCATTGCCGAATCGCATGCAGTAACATACGGGGGAGGAGCTGCGTATGAGGGAAAAGCCCGGGTGGTTATCTCTATTTACGCAACTTTTTTGCAACGGGCTTTCGATAACGTTTTTCATGATGTCTGCCTGCAGAAAATACCGGTCGTGTTTGCCGTGGATCGAGCCGGAATTTCCGCTGCGGACGGGCCGACTCATCACGGTATTTACGATATGGGATTTTTGAAAACCATGCCGAATATGGTCATTTGCCAACCGAGAGACGGCGATTTACTGA
>CAYGJM010000077.1:0-6711 GCA_964350295.1 uncultured bacterium
ACATGCAAAATCTTCTCCACTAACGGTTTCCCGTCTTCATCCTTAAAAGCAAAGATTTCACTCGTAATTTCAATCAAATAGCTATGAAGTTCTCCCTTATTCCAGTCTGCAAAAACGGAACTCAATTCGTCGGCCTTCAAACCGATGGCCGAAAGCAGATGATAGGCCTCGCAAATCAACTGCATGTCCCCGTATTCGATTCCGTTATGGACCATTTTTACGAAATGACCGGATCCCTCGGGGCCTACCCAATCGCAACAGGGCTTTCCTTCAACCTTTGCCGCTACGGCCTGAAAAATAGGAAGGACGTGCTCCCGAGCTTCCGTGCTTCCTCCGGGCATGATCGAAGGACCGAAGCGGGCCCCTTCCTCCCCTCCGGATACTCCGCATCCGACATAATACAATCCCTTTTTTTCCAGGCTTTCCGCTCGTCTTTTCGTATCGGCATAGTGACTGTTCCCCCCGTCGATCAAAATGTCTCCGGGCTCCAAAAAAGGGAGAAGATTTTCGATAAATTGATCAACGACTTCCCCGGCTTTTACCATCAATAAAATTTTTCGGGGAGAGTGCAGAAGAGAAACGAACTCCCGTAATTGTCGGGCTCCCGTAATTCCGGTCCCCCGAGCAGGTCCTGCCAAAAATTGGTCCGTCTTTTCCGGAGAACGATTGAAAACGGCAACGCGATATCCTTTGTCGTTCATATTCAGCACCAGGTTTTGACCCATAACGGCCAATCCTATCACGCCTATATCGGCTTTTGCAGTCATTCTTTCTCCTCCAAAAATCAAAATCCGGAAATAAAAATACTTGAGAAAAAGGTGTTTGTAAAGTACTTTAATTCCTTTTTTTCAAGTTCTCGTAGCTCAGGGGATAGAGCGGTCGCCTCCTAAGCGACAGGTCGCGCGTTCAATTCGCGCCGAGGACGTTTCTTTTCTAAAATTTTTTGTATAACTTCGGCATCGTTAAAAGGAATTTTTCGACCGGAAAAAATTTGAAACGTTTCATGCCCTCGACCGGCCACCAAAATAATATCGCCTTTTTTACCGATTTCAATCGCCATTTCAATCGCCTCATATCGATCGGGACAGATATGAATCCCTCCGCTTCCCTCTACGCACCCTCCCCGAATTTCTCGACAAATTTCTTCGGGCTTTTCATTTCTCGGATTATCCGAAGTGATAATCGTTACGTCGCTAAGCAGGGAAACGGCTCGACCCATTTTGGCTCGTTTTCCCCTATCTCGATCTCCTCCGCAACCAAAAACGGTAATGATTCTTTTTCTCTTTAGCGGATGCAATGCCTTTAGTACATGCCGGATAGCATCTTCGCTATGAGCAAAATCAACAAATATTTGCATACCCGTTCGGTTGGCTACCGGCTGTAATCGGCCCTTCGGGGCCTTTAAAAATTGTATTCTCTCCCGAACGGTGCGCAAGGGAATGCCCGCAACAAGAGCGATCGTAACGGCAGCCAAAGTATTATAGAGATTATGGATCCCCACCAAAGGCATTTTTACGGTTTGCTTTTCCCCTTCGACATTTAAATCGAAGGTTGTTCCGGAAGGGGAAAACTCAACATTCCCCGCAAAAACATCGGCTTCCCGACTCAACCCGTAGGTCTTTCGACCGGCCGGGCATCCTTCAACCATTTTTTCCGAATACGGGTCATCTCGATTGAATACGGCTATGCTTTTCTCCGTGAGGGAATCGAATAGTTTTGTCTTGGCAACGGCATACGTTTCAATCGTTTGGTGATAATCGAGATGTTCTTCCGAAAGATTGGTAAAACAGGCAATCCGAAAAGGGATTGCATCGGTTCTTCGCTGTTCCAAACCATGAGAAGTAACTTCCATAAGACAAAAGCGGAGATGGTTTTCATAGGCCATGGAAAGGAGTTTATGATTGGTAATAACGTCGGGAGTCGTATGCTCGGCCGAAATATAAGAATTTCCTCCCACCAAATACTCGATAGTTCCGATCATGGCACACACTCTTTCTCCGATCAATTGGCGCGCCAAATAAGCAGTCGTCGTTTTCCCGTTGGTCCCCGTAATGCCGATCATCATTAACTTCGAGGAAGGGTGATCATAAAAACGATCGGCCAATATTCCTTCCAGTTCTTCGGGGTGCGGATGGATGATTTGCGTGGCCTCCTTACAAAAAGGATTGTATAGATCGGTTAAAACGGCCTTAGCTCCTCCGAAAAGAGCTTCCGCAATAAAATCCGAACCGTGCCCGGAAATCCCCTTTTTCGCAATGAATAAGTTCCCCGGAGCAACTTTTTTTGAATGAGCCGTCAATCCGGTAATGGCCAAATCCTTGTTTCCGATGATCCTTACCGAAAGATTTTTGAAAAGCGTTTTGAGTTTCATTTTTTTACGTTCCATTTTTCATACAGATCATTCGATTCCGCGATTTCTCGGGAAAGGAACATTTTCTCCGGGTTATGACGAGGATCTCCCGGAGGATAATTATGGGGGTCATCGGGAGGAACCCCCAAATACTGCAGGGCCCGACAAGAAATTTCCCGAAAAATAGGGGCCACGCACTTGCTGCCGTAATAGGTATATCCGATTCCCGGATAAAAAGCCACCTCCGGTTCATCCAGAGAAACGAGAAGAACGAACTTCGGCCGAGTAGCCGGTACGATCCCTACAAAAGAAGAAAAAAAACTTTTTTTCGAATATTCCCCTTGAATGATTTTATTGGCCGTTCCCGATTTTACGGCCGAAGTATAACCGAAAATGGATCCTTTTTTGGCCCCCCCGTCTCTACCGACGTAACACATGGCATATCGAATCTTCTCGGCCTTTTCCGCCGTTAAAACACGGGGAAAAGAACGAGACCTTTCCGAAATACCGAGATCCGAAATTACTTCTTCTCCCGTATAGGGATCTTTTTTAACAATCTTTCGAATGAATGTGGGTCGGACAAGAAAACCACCGTTTGCCAAAACGGAATAAGCTCGAACGATTTGCATCCCGTTCAGCAGTAAGTTGTGTCCGATGGCCAGGGAAAACGGAGTCGGAACGGACCATTCAAGCGTTCCGTTGGCATGGTGTTTTCCGATCTCCGGAAGCAACCCGGGTGCCTCCAAAGGATATTCTATTCCCGTCAACTTCCCGAAGCCGAATTTATCATAAAGCTGTTGTCGATACCATTCATTTCCTAAAGATCCGATGATTCGTTCGGCCATGCGTGCCATATAAATATTGGCCGATTTTTGAATCGCGTGATACATGTTCATATGATAAAAAGTTCTGTGGTCATCTCCGAGATCTTTAGCCCTTCCCGGGAAGCGGCCCGAAAGAGTCGATACTTTTTCGAAGGGGTTAAAAATACAAGATTTTCCCCGTCGTTCCAATTCTTCATTCGCCAAAAAACAAGCCGCTATCGTAAAAGGTTTTAATATGGAACCGGGCTCATAGCAATCGACTACGGCTTTCAATCGCGTTTTTTCTATTGTTTCGGGATCATTATAATAATCCTTATATCTCTCCGGAAAAAAGGGCGGGTACTGAGCCATGGCCCATATCTCTCCGGTATAGGGATCCATGAGAATGGCCCAACCGGCCTTGGCTTTGCTCTGTTCGACTCCCTTTTTTAATTCCTCTTCGGCTATGGCCTGTAGGTGATGATTAATGGTAAGATAGATATCCGCACCGTTTACCGGCTTTTCAATAACTTCTCCCAGATCCAAGGGATGTTTCGGAGAACGGAGTATTTTTCTCTTCCCTTCTTTCCCTTTTAATAGTTCATTGAAGTAATACTCCAAGCCCCCCGTAGGAATTCCTTGTTTGGTTACTTCATCCTTATTTTCCTGGATGGTATGGAGTAATTGACCGCAAAGGGAACCGAAAGGATAAGAACGTTTATAATCGGGTAGAAAATAAACGGCATTGGAAGGCAATTTGTTTTTTCCGGCAAAAGAATACCACCAATTCAAAACTTCATTTCTCCGTTTTTGAGTCAACCACATCTCCACTTTTCGGGAATGACTTTTCGAAAGCTCCAACTGGCTCGTAATAAATTGTTTTTTCTCTTCATCTCCTTCAAGAAGCTCATTTAATTTCGCGGCTATCACAAAACGCTTACTTTCCGGAATCCGATGCGGGTCGACGAAGAGATGAAACATGGGTATGTCCATCACTAAAGGTTGGGGAGGATGATTTTTTTGAGGCCCAATAGAGAGGTTCGAATAAAAAATTCCCCTTTTAAAAGGTTCTTTCACGATCAATTCGTGTTGAGCCTTGGCAAAACGGCTCCACTTATTTTCCTGAATAATCTGCACCCGGAAAAATTGAACGATGAGAAAAGAAAACAATGCAAAAATGCCGCAGGAAACAAACAATATTCTCCGGCGTTCCTTCATCGGCTTCCGGATCCCAAAAGAATCGGCAATTTAAACCCGGATAATCCGTCTTCTTCCGTTTCTTTCGGAAGCGAGAGAACTTCTCGCTCGTTTACGAATATTTCCAAAACATCCTTTGCGTAGGGAAATTTCAAGTGAGCATACTCCGATCGTTTCGCTAACTCCAACAGATTCGAAGGACTTTTAAAACATTCGATTTCATAAGCAAAGTGTATGTTCTCCTCGCGAATTTGTTCGATTTCCTTCATCAAAGCGGGAATTTTTATCTTTAGCTCCGTTTGCGCATTCAACGTATCGATATAAAAATACAAAGATAAACCGAAAGTAAAGATGCAAATAAATACTTTTAATACGTGTTTCATACTTTCCCTATAATTTTTCCGCATATCGGAACTTCGCGCTGCGGGATCGCGGATTTTTTCGAATTTCTTCTCCGGAAGCCGTTATCGGTTTCGGAGTTAAGCATTTTACTTTCGGAAGGATCGTTTCTCCCGAATCGGTTACTCTCTTTCGCGAAAAATCTCGAAAAACATGTTTTACGATCCGGTCTTCTCCGCTATGAAAAGAGATCACTCCGATTCGGCCTCCGGAACGAAGAAGGCCGATCATTTCCGGTAAGGCCTTTTCTAAAATACCCAATTCGTCATTGACCGCTATCCGGAGGGCCTGAAAAATCGGCGTAGCCGGATGAATCTTCGGTCTGGCCCCTCTCTTTAGTACCGAAGACAAAAGATCGACGAACTGTCCGGTTGTTCGAATCCGTCTTTTCTTCCTCTCTTCCAAAATAAGTTTCGTAATCATCCGCCATCTACCGATATCTCCGTACGTTTGCAAAATATGGCCGATCCGTTTTTCGGACCATTCGTTAACGATAATTTCGGCAGTAAGGTCCTGTCTCCGATCCATTCTCATATCCAGAGGGCCCTCTCGAGAAAAGCTAAATCCCCGTTCCCCCGTATCCAGCTGCATGGAAGAGACCCCCAGATCCAATAAAATCGCATCGACTTCATGAACCTTTCTTTTTTTCAACTCTTCGGGAACGTGGCTAAAACTGGTTTGAATGATACAAACCCGTTTTTTTTCATCCTTTAATCGTTCTTCGGCCAGCGTAACGGCTTGATCATCTCGATCAAAACCGAAAAAAAGAACAATTTCGGGGTGATCGAGCAATAGAATCGAGGCATGCCCGCCGGCTCCCAGGGTTCCGTCCGCAAACGTGTGTATTTTTAAAGGACGGAAGCACTCCCGAACCTCTTCAAGAAGAACCGGCACGTGTTTCGGCGAACTCATAACGGATTTGCTTCGCCGATAAAGGGAAACCCTCCTTCTTCCTGTTTTTCCCGATACGTAAAGGCCTCTTCCGCAATTTCGGAGAAAGCGGTCATACCGTCGGAGCCCTCTAAAAAAGCCGACAAGGTTTTTTCATAAGTCTCTTGTGGCCAGATTTCTATTTTATGCAGCACTCCGGCTACTACGATATCTCGATCCATATTCACCATTTTTTTGAGCAAGGAAGGGATCATGATGCGCCCGACTTTGTCACATTCGGTATGAAATAGAGTCGAGAAAAAAAATGTCAGAAATCTCTGATATCTTGCCGCATACTGAAGCTTGTGAAACCTTCGGGTTAATCCGAGGATATCGCTTTGCCGATAAATGGCCAGACAACCTCCCTGTCCCAAACCGACGGAAAAGGATAAGGTCCCGTTTTCGACCAGACCGTAACGAAAATGATGAGGAAGGACGAATCGGTTTTTTTCATCCATTTTTACCGAATGAGCCCCGCTGAAGAAATGATCCATTGCCGCCTTCCCACGTTACACCACCATATACCACAAAAATCGACATCTTCTCAAATATTTTCCGAAAAAAATATTTTTAAAAAATAAGAAAAATATATAACATTCTGCAAACAAAAGAATTAAACTTTTTTGTTTTGAAGTGGGGAAAAGTGGAAATACAAACCGTTCAAATGGATACCTACCCTCCGGAGTCATCCGATTTTATTCCCTATACCTCCCAAACTCTCCGCGACGAAGATCTGCATGCGGCGGTCGAAGTCCTACGAGGAACGACTATTACGAGAGGCCCCCTGACAGAACGATTCGAATCACTGGTCGCTGCGGAATGCGGAGCTCGCCATGCCGTTTCCTTCAATAGCGGGACTTCGGCTTTAACGGCCGCTTGCTTTGCCGGGGGCGTGCGTGATTCCGATTACCTGTTCACTTCTCCCAATACGTTCGTGGGGACGGTCAGCGGAGCCCTGCAGCGCACTTCCCGTCTCCGTTTTTTGGACATCGATCCGGAGACCGGATCCCCGAATTTTTCCGAAAATTTCGA
>CAYGJM010000078.1:0-1333 GCA_964350295.1 uncultured bacterium
GGAAAAGAAATCGGTAAGGGGTTATTGTACTTGCATCAACAAAATATTTTTCACGGGGATCTGCATCCGAGGCATATCGTATTTGATAAAAACACGCCGAAAATTACCGGTTTTCATCACTCGGTGCGAAAAACCGATTTATCGGTTGATACCTTTTTACCTCGTCTGCGTGCCGTCATCGACAGGACGCCGGAATATGTTCCTCCCGAGTATATGGTCATTCCCGATCCGGGTTCATTTTTGTTCCGAGGGAATTTTATGGAGAGATGCAACCGTTGGGCTTATGGTTGTACCTTATATGCTATCAAGAAATCGGGGGAGAGCTTTTTTTGGTTGCAAGACTATTTTTCTTCGGATCCTTCCTTAAAAGATCGGAATGCAATAACCTATTGGAGAAAGAGGAACACTCCGGAGAATGCGTCCTTTAGAAGTACGGTGTCCCGGTACTATGAAGAGTCTTGTGGCCGCGTATCTTTTCCGTCTTGCAGAGGTTTTTCCGAGCCGGGAGCGAGGGTGATTGATGAATTATTGAAACCTCTTCCGAGGAATAGAATCTCTCTGGAAGAAGCCGTAAGGAGCTTATCCGAGGCGGTAGAGGAGCAGATTCCTTCGGAGCCTCACATCGCAGATAATAACTTTGTCAGCATGGGAAGAAATGTTTTTAACTCGGTCATTCGTGAGAGAGCTTCCTCCCCCGAGCCGACCTGTTCCTTTGACTCCTGTTCCGTTTCCTAAAAAACGGCCTTATAGACCAGTTGGTAGCAGGTACCCTTTACTTCCTCTTGTACTTGTTGAAAAGAGAGATCGGTAACGGCAAGGTCGTCATATCGTTTCCAAGTTTTATCGTTATTTTGCACGTAGTAGATATAATGACCGTTATTTTGGGTTCCTAAATGAGCCGTGAGGCAATAGAGTCGATAATCTTTGCAAAAAGTTGCTTTTTCGGTTTGCAGGGGAAGGGAGAGTTCTTGTTCGACGGTAAAGGGGGCATGATTTTTTTGACTGACATATCCCCGGGAAGTGTAAGAACCGGTAAAACGGGGTGCCGTAACGGTCAGCACGTCCGGAGCATCCGTAATATGATACGTTAGGATACCCCCTTTTTCGCATAATCCTTCGAACTTCAGATCTTCAATGGCTTCCGGGAAAGAAAATGCGCTCAGGGCTTCTTGCATATTATTTCCGCGGTGTAAAATTAGTCGGGGATCTTCCTTGTCCCTTCCCCAATAAGAAAAAGAGGAGTTTTTTGACTCGAAAGGCTCCGAATAAGGAGCGTATCGGACCGTTTGTCGGTTGTCGTAGTTAAATAACGTCAATAGGTCATCCAGAAAGA
>CAYGJM010000078.1:1343-6658 GCA_964350295.1 uncultured bacterium
AAGAGATCAAAGATCGGCCGGTGAATAGCGGACATATTCTTTTTCGCTTCTTCTCCGGATCCGCGATAATCATTTAATCGTCGTATTTTTGCTAATAATTGAATGATTTTTTCGGAGCGACCAGGGTCATTATTTGCTCGAATTTTTAGCTCGGTAGCAGGATCATCCAGGTATTCCCGATAGGGTAATTCGGGATCCGAAAGGAGATTCCAGGTGATGTTGGCAAAGCAACTTTGTCCCGGATTGCGGAAGCCGATTTCGGGAAGGGGATCGCGCGGGGAATAGTAAAGAGAGGAGGAACTCAAACTCGGGGAACGGGTCAAAGATCGGGAAGGTACCGATTCATCGGAAGGCAGGGGAGAAAATACGGAGTCGAAAGTCGTTCGGATCGGGATGTGCGCAGGGAGCTTTCGGGCCTCTTTTATCGGTGGAGAATTTGCAGGTACGGTTTTCGGGGAGAGCGTAAATTGTTTGTCGGTTTTGTAAACGGTTAATCTCTCTAAAGAGGGGTCATTTTTCAGGCGTGAGGAGCAGAGATAAGAAATGATACGGCCTTTTAAGTAGCCGACGGCTTGAACAATACGAGAATAACAATAAGAAAGAGCATTCGTTATCGATGCGACGACCATATAACCTCCGATCGGGTGCTCTTATTGTAGTTTATAATAAATAAAAAATCAATACTTATTTATTATTCAGCCTTTTGGATACCTCTTTATAAGTCGTATTTTTTATAAAAATTTTTTTAATTCGAGAAGTTTCTCCGGATATCAAAAAAATATTTGATTTTCGGATATCCAAAAGGAAAGATAAAAACAGGATCAAACGATCATTAGCTTTTCCCTTTTCGGGGACGGCTTGCAGGCGTATTTTGATTTCCTCCGGAGACAGGGAGACGAGGGCGTCTTTCGAAGCATTCGGAATGACTTTTATTCGTAAAAAAACTCCTTGATCATTCTCGCGAAACATTTCTTTCTCCGGAATGAGGAAATAGGTTACCATGGAACGGAAAATTTGGGGCAAGCAGGACTTGAACCTGCGACCAACGGGTTATGAGTCCGTCGCTCTGACCGACTGAGCTATTGCCCCGAAAGAAAGGATGGATAACATAACAAATCAATCGCCGGGAAGCAAGGGTTTTCCTGTTTTCATCAAGGTATTTTCATGAACGAACAAATGCAAACGGCTCGATTCATCAAGACAAAAACGGCATTGATAGCCAACAAATTATTAAGCGAACCCTTATCTTTATTGTACTCGTCGTTCATCGGAGTGATCCTCTATAAAAATCTTTCGGCAACGGTGTTCCAGGTAGCGCTCTTGACGATGATCAAACCGACCTTTGCCCTGTTGGCTCTTTATTGGAGCGCTTCGGTGCATTCCCGAACCGATCGTTTGATGCATAACGTCGTTTGGGCGGGCATTCTTTCCGCGGCTCCCTTTTTTTTATTTCCGTGGGTATCGAATCCTTGGCTATTTATGGGCTGTGCCGCGGTATATATCGTTTTTCATCGAGCGGGAAATCCGGCCTGGGTAGAAATCATGAAGCAAAATATTCCGCCCGTTCATCGAGGAAAGCTCTATTCTTTTGCTACGGCATTTGCCTATGCGGAAGGAGTTCTGCTCTTTTTCATCATCACTCCTTGGATGAACTCCAATGAAGGGGCCTGGAGATGGCTTTTCCCCGTCGCGGCTTTTTTTTCCCTCCTTTCCGTTTTTTCGCAGAGAAAAGTTCCGGTACAAGCTCCTTCCCCCCCACCCGTTACTTTTTCTCCGACCTGGAAACAACGGCTCACGGAACCGTGGCGGAAGGCTTACGAATTGATGGTTTCCCGGCCCGATTTCTTGAAATTTCAGATCGGTTTCATGTTGTGCGGCTTCGGTCTCATGATGGTATTATCGGTGCTTCCGGTTTTTTTCGTGGATGTTTTACGGATTTCCTATTTGGAGTTGAGCGTTGCCTTTTTGGTATGTAAGGGTTTGGGGTACGTAGTAACCTCTCGGTTTTGGGGCCGCCTGTTGGATGAAATCTCCATTTACAAGTTTATGGTATATGTTCACGGTTGTTTTCTTTTGTTTGCCGTTTTGCTGTTTTTATCAAGGATTCATATTCACTTCCTTTATGCGGCTTATTTTCTCTATGGAGTGGCCCAATCCGGCAGCCATTTGAGCTGGAATTTATCCGGGCCCATCTTTTCCGGGCGTGAAAATAGCGCGGCCTTCAGTAGCGTGAATATTTTAATGGTCGGCTTGCGCGGATGTATCGCACCGCTGATGGCGACCCTTTGTTGTCATTGGTTCGGTCCCTATCCGGTCATTACGATTTGTCTATTCCTTTCCCTGGCGGCTCTTTTATTGATGTGGCGCGGATTGACAACAAAGGAACGTCATCTCGGTGAGCTTTTTCCCTGAAGGAAAGGATCTTTTTTTAAAAGGTATTATTTTTTGCTTGTCTTTTCTTGTTCCGAAACATAGAAAGGAAAAGTTATATGAATAGAAAAAGAATTCTGCCTTTGACATTCCGTAACCGTTTTATCGTAACGCTATTTCTGGCGTGCTTGTCGCTTGCTTCCGTCCTTGCTTCGGAAGAAGAGTGGTTGTCCAAACATTCCTCGAAAGAAACGGCCGACCCTGTATTATCGAACGATCCGAGTTTAACGGACAGCTATTTGGAAGGGTACATACAAGCGCTCCTCGATGAAACCTATCCGCATTGCAAAACGAAGGTTATCGTTCGGGATCGATTGGCTTATCTTTATAAGATGCCTCGTGATGAAGGGGAGGCTGATAAAATGGCCGCTTTCGTTCGAGACGTTCCGGGTATACGGGGAGTGCGCAGAGAATTTCAGGAAAATACGGAACCGGCTTCCGAAGAAAAATATATCGGAACGAAACCGCAAATCAAAGGAATCTGGTTCCCGCAAAACACGGTTTTATTTCCTCCTTTAATTGCTTCTCCCCGAGCGGTAACGAATTCCATTATGTATCGATGGCAATGGGGAAGGGCCTCTCATTATGAAGGGAAAACGGCCGTGGCCGTCTCTTTCGGAGATATTTTCCCGCTCTATCGTTGGATAGATATCGGTAGCATTCATGCGAAAATTCAATTGAGTTTGGAAGCCGGAGCCTGGAGCGTTTTTCGTATCGATCATAACGAGCAAAATGACTGGAGCGAATTCATCGACGTAGACTTCCTTTTGGGTATACCGGTAACGATGGCCGTCGGGAATTGGTCTTTCGAGCTCAGAGGCTATCATACCTCCACGCACTTGGGAGATGAATTTATCGTCAATAATCCGGGGTTTCAACGCTTAAATCCCAGTTACGAAGGGATCGATCTCTATGTCGCTTGGCAATTGAAGGAACATTTCCGACCTTATATCGGGGGCGGGCGGATCTTTCGAAGCGATAACACTTTTCCTTTCCAACCTCTATATTTCGTTTATGGTTTGGAAGTGACTTGCTTGCGCCGAGTCGTTCATTACAATCGCTTGTACGGGCAGATCTTTGCGGCCGTCAATTTTGAAAATGACGAAACAAGACATTGGGCTTTGGATACGACCTGTGCGGCAGGCTATGAGTGGAGTAAGCTCCGGGGCGCCGGTCGAAAATTTCGTTTGTATATGGAATACCATAACGGATTTTCTCCGGACGGGCAGTTCTATAAAATGAGACTTTCTTATTACGGCCTCTGTATTTCTTTCGGATTTTAAACTGTGGAAAACTTGTTCGCAATTTGTCGTTAACGGCTTTATATCTCAGAGAATCAGTCACTTTTTCAGCAGAAAAAGAGTTTAAAAAAAATATCTTGTTTTTTGTAAATAATTCATTGTCAGGAAAGTATAATTTTTTTTCGAAGAAAAAAAATATGTCATTTTGAGAAGGGATCCATTGTGGAGGGGGTTGTTCACAACTGTTCATAAACCGGTATAAGTCTTTCAGATTTAATTTTTTCACGGGAGAAAAAATTTTTGTTCTCTTATGCTGCTTCTCTTTCTTTTGGGGAGACTTGTATGAACGTGACCGTTTGGAATCATACGATTCCCGATTTTTCCCGGGATGTAAAAACTCATTTTTTTGGCGGCGGGGGCGGAGATTTTCCGGCTTTTTATCCCAAAGGAGGAAGCTCCTTTTCCGAGCTCATACCGACGATTTTTATCGGCCGGGGGGAGTTGTTGCAAAAAATTTTCGATAGCGTCATGCAGATTCTCTTTTCGGAAAAGTCGGCTGTTTCGGAAAAAGATAGCCTTGTACGAGAACTTTGCATGCCGACGCACTTTCCCATAAGTACCTTTTCGGTTTATCCCGTTACGGAGAGGGAGCGGAGGATCGTGCCTTCGCTCCATGCGACGGGACTATTATTTTTATATAAAAGAATCATCGAAGGAGGAGAGTCGAATCCGGAGGAGAACACGGATTTACGACGGGGATGGGAGCACTTTAAAAGGCAAGTATTACAAGGTCATGAGGAGCTTCGAATCATCGATGATCTTCTGACGGGCACCGTTCAAGAGTTTTATCAAAAAACGACGGAAATGGCTTCCGTTGCCGTGCCGTCGATCTCTTTCGTGAATCCTTTTGATCCGGAAATTTTGAAGGTGATCTGTTCGGAGGTAAAAAAAATAAGGGAGGGTGATCTTTTGCTTGCGGCAAAAGCTTTTCGAGAACGGATTCCTACGATTCCGGATGTTGACATACGCAACCTGCAAGAATGGTTGCGGATTCCGGAAAATCAACAATTATTGGCCAATTTGGAGATAGGAGAATTAGCGGGCCTCGGTCTTCGAACCGTACCGAAGGAACTGTTGCAATATTGTTCCGATCTTTCGGTATTGGATCTTTCCGGGAATAAAATAGCCCTCCTTTGGAAGGATTCTCTTTTCGGCTTAAAGGGCCTTCGCTATTTATTGTTTTCTTCCAACGAAATCGTATCGGTACCGGAAGGACTTTTTGAACCGTTGCCGATTCTTGTATCGGTCAATTTTTTAGGGAATCCCGTCTTATCCGGTAGAGGAGAACCGGCGGAAGAGTTGAGAAAACTACAAAGATCGGGAAGGTTATTGGAAGGAATTCCGTTTGTTCCTCCGGTACGGGAAGAGAATGCCGGAGGGGGTCCTTTGAGAAGATGGATGGTAAACTGGCATCGGTTCCTCTTTTTTGTTCGAAGAAGTCTCGGGGGGCTTTTCAGAGATCGGCTCGAGTAAAAATCCCTTGTGTAATATGTTCCCAAGGGTAAAAATATCCCGATTAACACGGGACGGATCTATGAGCTACTCTTTCGGAACCCATGACGGTTCTTTTCATGCGGACGAAGT
>CAYGJM010000079.1:0-2762 GCA_964350295.1 uncultured bacterium
AAGTGCCCGAAACCGTTTATATCCGAGATATTGAGAACAGAGTTTTTCAGGCAATTATTCTTCAAGTTCTGACGAAGGTAAAGGAAATTACTCTTTTAGAAGGGAATTTGATCGATGCCATTCTGAATCGGGGCAATGTCGAACGAGTAAAAGGGATTTATGTCGAGCAGGATAGTAAAAGTCCCGCCATCAAAATCAAAGTGGAAGTCAATGTCCATTACGGAGTATGCATACCCGAAAAAGCCAAGGAAGTGCAACAAAAGCTTGCCGACGAGGTGAATCGATTGACCGGATTGCATGTTTCTTGCGTGCATGTCGTTTTTAAAAATATGTATATTGATGAAGCAAAAATTCAACATGAAATAGAAGATCTGAATCGATCGGAATTCGGTTTGGACGAAGATTCAAAGTAATGCGATCGTATATTTTTTACGAGACCGTTTGTTTTCTGTTTTTAGTCATATTGGCCTGTCTCGAAGTCGCTTTTTGTTTTTTTTCCTGTTATCCGGACGTTTGGTCCGTAGGAAGGGAAGATCTTCTGACTATCGGTATGGTCCTTTTGGGTGCAGCGGCTTTTTTATTCACTCTTTTTTATTTTTCTGCCCGAAAAGGCTTTTATCGGGTGATTGCGGAACCTCAATTGCAGTGCACGATCGATTCGAAAGTGCCCGAAACGTTTTTGCGTCATTTTTTCGACGGATTATTGCCCGTAAAGAATATTCCTTTTCGAACCTTGTATCGTAAGGGTATCTTGGAAATCATGCTCGATTTCTCCGATATACCCTTGCGAAAACACCGGGCACTTATCCATAAAATAGAGTTTGCTTTTGCAGAGCACTTCGAAAAAGTCTTCGGGTCATCTCCCGAAATTCTACTGACGATTGCCGCTAAGAAATCCTAGGCTTTTTATTTAGTTTTTTCACATTCATCGTATTATGATTGATTCGTTCGATGCTTTCTCGAGAAGATTCGTCTTTGGAAAGGTGGACCGCTTTCGTGATAATTTTACTTTTTTTTTGTTTGTATTCTTTTTTGGACATAGGATTTCCTTGAGTTACAAGAATCTTTTCCCATAAAAAAAAATTATTTCCGAGACAAGAAAAAATGCAAGAGAGTGTCGATATCTTTCCGGCTTAAAGAGGAGATCTTTTCGAGATCTTCTCGAGAGGCCTTTCGAATGCGTTCGGGGCTTTTAAAAGCCAGCAGCAAATCCTTTTTCTTTCGAGGACCTATTCCCGGTATGTCGTCGAGAATGGAAGAAAAGACCTTTTTGCGAGCCGTTTTTTTTTGGAAGGAAAGAACGGACCGGTGTGCCTGATCCCGAATGGTTTGCAGAAAAAAAAGGAGGGGAGAATGTCGATCCAAAAGAATGGGGTCGGACCGGTTCGGTTTATAAATTTTTTCACGAGCGGCTCCGAAATCATGGCGCCCTTTTTCTTTTGTCAAAGCTAAAAGGTCCACATGGATGATTCCGCATTTTTCCAAAACTTTTCGGGCAGCCTCCAGCTGTCCTTTCCCTCCGTCCAGGAGGATAAGGTCCGGAAGGGCCATTTTATCATCGGTACAACGCCTGGTCAAAACTTCGGTCATTCCTTTGATATCGTCAAAAGGTTCCTTATTTTTTAGGTGATATTTTCTCAGGCCCGATCGTTCGTAGTTCCCTTCCGTAAAGGGGACCATGACCGAAACGGGTGAGGTACCCGAAAAATGGGAATTATCGAAACATTCGATTCTTCCGGGGTAGTTCAGTAATTCCAATTCCTCTTTCAGTAATAAAAGGAGACTTTCCTTACGAAGATTTTTTTTTGCTTCTCCGATAAAAAAGCCTTTGGCATTTTCATAGGCCGATTCCAAAAGCACTCGTTTTTCCCCTTTTCGGGGAGAGCGGATGACAATCTTTCGTTCGGAGGTTTCATTAAGGAGCAGAGCGGCCGCTTGAATGGAAGAGCCATTTACGGGTACGAGAATCTCCTGAGGTATGATCGGACGACCGTAGTATTGTTGCAGGAGAAATCCGGAGAGGATTTCTTCATCGTTTCCCGGCTCTCCGCTAAAGGGATGATTTGTCGATCCGGTCAGTTTCCCCCGGCGAAAATGCATGTTTCCGATGACGCCGTCACAGCCTTCTCGGTAAACGGAGATCACGTCACAATCCCTGTCCGTTCCGGAAATGACCGTTTGCTTTTCCAGAAGAGATTGGATGCGTCGTATCGTCTGCAGGTAGCCGTCGGCTTTTTCATATTCCATTTTTTCGGAGGCGGCCTGCATCGCCGATTCGAGTTCTCGGATGACCGTTCGATCTTTCCCTTCCAAAAAAGCTTTCAGTCGAGAAACGTAGTCGGCGTATTCTTCGCGGGTACACTTATTCGCGCAAGGAGCAATGCATCGCTTGATACGATATAAAATACAAGGCTCGGTTCGATTTTTCAGAACATAATCGGAACATTGTCTCAAAGGAAAAATCCCCTCCAAAAGACGCAGCACGCTTCGGGCTGCGTAAGAACTTGTATAAGGGCCGAATACGAGGGACCCTTGTCGTTCTTCTTCCCGATAACGAATCAATCGTAAAGCGGGCCATTCGTGGTCGGTGATTTGCAGGGCGGAAAAACTCTTATCATCCTTCAATAGAAAATTGTATTTCGGTCGGTACTTCCGGATTAAAGTCTGTTCCAATAATAAAGCTTCCTTTTCGGAACGGACGAGGATGGTTTCAATATCCCGGACTTGAGAAATAAAGAGAGGAATTTGTATCCTTCGATCTC
>CAYGJM010000079.1:2772-6628 GCA_964350295.1 uncultured bacterium
CGAAGTATTGGGAGAGACGTTTTTTCAGGTTAATCGCCTTCCCGACATATAATACCGTCCCCTGATCATCTTTCATCAGATAAACGCCCGGATTTTCGGGGAAATGTTTCGGATTGATGGACATAAGCCGGATGATATCCTAAAAAAATATTTCGGATAAATCAGATTCGTTCCTGAAACTTTTTCAAAATCAAGAGAGCCTCGATCGGAGAGAGGTGATGGATATCCAGTTCTTTTAACTCTTTCAAGACGAGGGATTCTTCCGGGTCAGAGGGTAAAAAACTTAACTGAAAGGATTTCGATTCCGAAAAGTTTTTTTTTGTTCGCTTTCCCGTTTCCAGCTCTCTTAAGATTGTCCGTGCCTCGGCAATCATTTCGGGCGGTAATCCCGCCAGTTCGGCGACATGTATCCCGTAACTTTTTTGTGCTTTTCCCTTTATAATTTTGTACAAAAAAATAATGGAGTCCCGGTCTTCTCGTATCGAAACGGTATAATTCACTACCCCTTCCCGATTATTTTCCAGTTCGGTTAACTCGGAGTAATGCGTGGCGAACAGCACTTTGCAAGGGTGTTTCAGAAGATATTGGGCCGTTGACCGGGCGATGGCAATACCGTCATAAGTTCCGGTACCACGACCGATTTCATCTAAAATAATAAGCGATCGATCCGAGAGATTACGAAGGATATTTGCCGTTTCGGTCATTTCGACCATAAAGGTGGATTGTCCTTCGGCCAAATTATCCGAAGCACCGATCCGGGAAAATATTTTTTCCGTAATCCCGATATGTGCACTTTGTGCCGGAATATAGGAGCCGATTTGAGCCATGATGACCAAAAGAGCTACCTGACGGATATAAGTCGATTTGCCCGCCATATTCGGTCCGGTAATCATCATAAGACGTTGTTTTTCGTCATCCAGAAAGGTATCATTCGGAATAAAGTGACAAAGGGAATCCAATACGGGGTGACGACCTTCATCGATTCGTAAAACGGGACCGTTGTCGACCATCGGCTTGACGTAATGTTTTTCTCCGGCTACCGAGGCTAAAGACAAGAGAGCATCGATTTCGGCGACGGAACGGCAGCATTCGAGGATCCGGGAGCGATAGATAACGATTTTTTCGCGCAATTTCTCCAGTAGATCGGCTTCTAAAGAGGCAATATTTTCTTCGGCATGAAGAATTTTGGATTCATAATTTTTCAGTTCTTCGGAAAAAAAACGCTCGTTATTAGCAAGGGTTTGTCTGCGAAGAAAACGGTCCGGCATGGTCGCTGCCTGTCCCTTGCTGACTTCAATGTAGTAACCGAATACCCGATTGTAGCCCACTTTCAGGGTTTTAATGCCCGTTTCCGCTCGTAGTTCGGTTTGGTAATCGGCCATCCATCTTTTGGAGGAGCGATTGATTTGCAGCCATTCATCCAATTCGGGATGGAATCCCTCTTTGAACGTTCGCCCTTCGCCCGGTTTGACGGGCGGATCGTCGACAAGGGCCCGATCGATGAAATCGGTGAGTTCGCTCATATCGATCAATCGGTCGGCAGCGGAAGCGAGGAAGGAAGCTCCGAGAGGAGCCAAGGCCTCTTTTAAGAAGGGAATCATTTGCAAGGAACGATGGAGGGCACGGATGTGAACCGCTCCTCCGAATCCCGTTGAAATTTTCGTTGTTAATCGCTCCGGATCTCGAATCGAGGAGAGAATTTTTCGGAGGGCCGGCATCGAAGAGGGATGGGAAAGGAAGTCTTCGATGCCGTCCTGTCGGCGTCGGATTTCTTCAACGGATAAGAGCGGCTTGAGAAGCCATTCCCGTAAAAGCCGAGCCCCCGGTGCCGTTCGGGTTTTGTCCAAAAGAGAAAGAAGGGTGCGAGATCCTTTTTCGGGATGGTAGGATTCTACGATTTCCAGATGTCGTAAAGAGATGTGATCCAATAATAAATGGGTTTTTTCTTCGATCTTTTTTAACGTGCGGATATGATCGATTCGATGACATAAAGTTTCGGAAATATAACCGAGTAAAACGGAGGCGGAAGTGACGGCACAAATCATCCCTTTCAGACCGAGTCCGTCCAGAGAGCGAAGTCCGAAGTGTTTCATTAAAAAGTCCGTTGCCGTTTTGGGATCAAAGTGCCATTCTTCCGTCACCGTTTCCGTAAAAGAAAACTGATTGGCCAGGTCTCGGAAGAAAGAGGCATCGGCTTGTTGCAGTTTTTTCGAAAAGAGGATCTCGGCGGGACGAGAACGATATAATTCTTGCAGAAGAGCCGATCGATCCGAGGTTTCAAAGACCCGAAAATCACCGGTCGTAATATCGATCAGAGAGAGACCGTATAAAGAGCCGATCTTTGCCGTGCAGGCCATATAATGGTGCGTTTCGGCTTTGAGGAGTTCCGATTCAACGGGAGTTCCCGGCGTGATAATGCGCACGACTTCCCTTTTTACCAAACCCTTGGCCTGTTTCGGATTTTCTACTTGCTCGGCCACGGCTACTTTCAATCCCCGAGCGAGCAGGCGATCCATATGATTTTGATACGAGTGAAAAGGAATGCCGGCCATCGGCACGTCCTGTCTTTTCGTCAGGGTTACGTCCAACGTTTCGGAAAGCAAGACCGCATCTTCATGGAAGGCTTCGTAAAAGTCACCCATGCGAAATAAAAGAAGAGCTTCTCCGGCCTTCCGTTTACAATGATGCCATTGAGCCATCATGGGGGTCATATTTTTTTCTTCGGTAAGCACGAGGAACTCCCTCTTTTAACCTAAGGATTTTGACAGATTTATCCTCCGGGCGCAACAAAAAATATTGCATGATAAAAAGAAAATCATTTATGGAAGAAGGCATATACTCTTTATCGTAAAGGTAACTAAGATGGCTAAAATTTCAGATCACTCTTCCGGAAACTCTTATTCTTCCCCCTCCGATCGACCCCGGTCCGGGAAAATGACCGGAGGGCATTCGGTAAGGCAGGAATCTTCATCCGAGAGATTCGGCATAGCCGTTTCCGTAGCGAGCGGGAAGAAAGAATTTCAAGCCCGAAAAAGTCCCCCTTCTTCGCAGGAAATGGCCATTACGCAGTTGGCTCTTCAAAGGTTTTTTCGTTAATTGGTTGTAAGTCTTTTGAAAACAACGAGGTATGTCTTTTTTGTACTTCGTTGTTTCGAACGGCCATAGCCATGGCTTTTTTAGTGCCGAGAAGCACGACCAGCTTTTTTCCGCGCGTTATTCCGGTATAAAGGAGATTGCGACATAAAAGTTTATAGTGGCACGTGTGGACGGGCATAACGATACAGGGGGCTTCGCTACCCTGAAATTTATGTACGGAAATGGCATAAGCAAGTCGTAAATCATCCAGATCGGAAAAGTCGTAGTGCACGCTTTTCTCTTCGAAGCGAACGACCATTTCCTGCTCGATTTCATCCAAAGCGGTAATAACGCCGATATCTCCGTTATACACCTCTTTTTGATAATCATTTTTTAACTGAATGACTTTGTCATGCAGGGCAAATCGGTTGCCGAATCGATGAAAATAGTTACGTAGGGGATTCAGGTGTTCCTGAAGAAGGAGATTTAACCGTTCCGTCCCGATGACTCCCCGTCGCATCGGCGTCAAAACTTGAATATCCTTTAACGGATCCAAACCGTATTTTTGAGGAAGTCGAGTGCGGACGAGGTCGGAAAGGGTTTCGGACAGCTTTTCGGGGTCTTGTTCCTCCACGAAGAAAAAATCGCTTTTCGGATCGGTTCGTAATTTCGGAAAAAAACCTTTATTGATCAGGTGAGCATTTCGACTGATTTCGGAACCTTTGCCTTGACGAAAGATAAATTGTAGCGTCGTCGTCGGAATAATCTCCGACCGGATCAA
>CAYGJM010000080.1:0-6594 GCA_964350295.1 uncultured bacterium
AACAATCCTTCTTTACGAGATGGATCTCCTACCGTTACCCTTCTGAAGGGAATTCCTGCCCGTTTGGGCTTTTAATCCTATTTTTTTCTTGTTTAATAGATACGTTCCCGGCATACACCCGTCTTCTTTGAAGACGGGAAAAAAACATGCACCTGGAAAAAATCGAAATCATCGGATTTAAATCCTTTGCCGATCGTACGGTAATTGATTTTTCCCGGCCCGTTACGGCCGTCGTCGGACCGAACGGATGCGGAAAATCCAATATTATGGATGCCTTTCGATGGGTATTGGGTGAAGGGTCGGCCAAATCTCTTCGCGGCGATAAGATGATTGACGTTATCTTTTCCGGAACGAATAGCCGAAAACCTTTGAATATGGCTCAGATTTCCGTCACTTTCCGAGATCCGAGTAACCGATCAAAACTGGGATTGGAAGAAATTTGCATTACCCGAAAACTCTATCGATCGGGGGAATCGGAATGGTATTTGAATAAGAATCAGGTCCGTTTAAAAGACATTCACTCTCTTTTATGGACCGTCGGTCTGGGAAAAGATTCTTTTTACATTTTCGAACAAGGAAAGGTTGACGAGTTGATTACCTCCTCCCCTTGTGAAAGAAGGGCTCTTTTCGAAGAAGCGGCCAAAATCATGCATTTCAAGGAGCAAAAAAAAGAAACCCTCCGTAAAAGAGAGCGCATCCTGGAAAATTTACGGAGAATCCGAGATATCCGCGAAGAGGTCCGGAAACAAATAATTATATTAGACCAACAGGCTCTGGAAGCTAATCTCTATCGAGACCGCGTCCGCCAACTCGATACGGCAGAAAAAAATTTACTCCTGCATAAAAGAAATTCATGCGGGGCTTTATTGGGGAAAAAACAACGAGAAAGAGATCTCCTTTGCGAACAAAGGGAAAAAATCGAACGAGATATTCTCTTACGAGAGGAAGAATTACGAGAACTTCGGATACAAAAAAACGAAAGAACCGGAAAGGCTAAAAAGGAATATGAACGATTTTTCGAAATAAAAAAAAAGAGAGATTTTCTTTCTTTCGAACGAAAAAACATCGAAAAAAAACGAGAAGAAGCTCTTCTTCTTTCCCGAACTCTCCGAGAAAATCTAAAAACCCTTCATCGACAACACCTCGAAGAACAAAAAAAAGATGCTCTTCGTCAAGAAACCTTGGATAAAGAATCGTCCGATTACCGAAATCTTCTTCCGGAACGGGAAAAAATCGAAAAAATCGTTCTGGATACGGAAAAAATCGTCGTCGAAGAAAGTGCCCTGAGAAAAAACTTGCGAAAGGAATTGTCGGATGCCCTCTCCGAAGAGAATACTGCCCGATCCGAACGGGAAGGAATTCTCCGAGAAATCGATGGTTATCAAAAGAAACGGGAAGCCCTCTCTCAAGAAATAAAGGAAGCCCTGGAAAAGAGATCGAAAAAAGAGAAAGAAAGAAAAGAACTCGAAGAACAAAAGGATCTCGTTGAAAAAAAATGGATTTTTTTACGCGGGGAAGCGGAAAAAGCCGAAGAAACTCTTTGCTTGCTGGAAAAAGAGAAAGGTCTTGCCGAAAACGAACGGAAACGGATTCTCTCCCTGCTAACGGAAAAAAATGCTCGAAAAAAATCTCTGGTCGGTATTAAACAGGATCTCGAGGGATATGATGCGGCCGGTAAAAAACTCCTTTCTTTTTCCGAAACGAACGGGCATCCTCTTTTTCAAAAAATAACTCCCCTAACCGATTATATTCAACCGATTGAGGGATACGAACGACTCATTTCCGCCATTCTACGACCCTATGCCCGAACCCTCGTCGTCGAAACCTTTTCCGATCTTCTGACGGTCATTGATTGCGCTCGACAAGAAAACCTTCGGGGATATTCCCTATTATGCAAGGAAGGGATTTCCCGCAAAACGAAAGAAGCTCCTTTCCTGAAAGCGGTCCTCCGAAATCCCGTTTCGCAACATCTGCTCGGAAATTTTGCATCCGTCGAGACTTTCTCCGTTCACACATCCGAACCGACGGTAGCGGAAGAAGAGTTTCTCTATGACGCCTCCGGCATATGGCATCGGTTACATGCGGAAAATAATAACCTTTTCCTGAGAGAAACGGAGCTGCGGAACCTATCCCGAGAAGTCGATGAATGGCAAGTCAAGCAGGATGAAGCCGACCTGGCCCTGACTGAAAAGGAAAAAATTCTTGCCGATCGGCAGCAAAAGGTTCTCGAACTGAAAAAAAAGGAGAGAGAAACGGAAATTATCGTCGTTGAAAACCGCCTTCGTTACGAAGAGGCCGTCAAGGAAATGAACCGTGAAGAAAACCGGGGGATAGAAGCGGAAAAAGAAAGTCACATCATGGAGCGATCCCTTCTTTCCGCGGAAGAGCAAGAAAAAAATATAACGATAGTTTATGCAGAGAAAAGAAAAAACAGGGAATCTCTGGAGCAACGATGGGAAGAGCGAGAAACCGACTTCGAAAAGAAGCTATCCTTTCTGAAAGAGCAAAGAACTCGAAAAACGGATATCGAAGAAAAGATGCGCGAAAGCGAAAAGAGGATCTCCTCTTTACGGGAAGAAATTCATATTTTCGAAATGAAAAGTAAGAATTTCGAAGAACGCGTTGAGCAACTCAATCGAGATATTAGCGCTGCGGACGAAACGATCGAACAAACAACGGCTCAAACCGAAGATTTGCTCCTTCGGGAAAAAGAATCGGAAAAGGAGGTCACCGAAGTTTCGAATTCCTACCGAAAGGCAGAAGAAGAATTGGAAAATACGGAGCGTGTCGATAAAGAAAAAAATGACTCTTTGACCCAATGGCGAGAAACATTACGAGAACTTCACGATCGAGATGTGGCATTGACCGAAATTCTTTCCGAAAATCGCTCTCTTTTACAATTCATCGATACCGAACTTTCGGATCGCTTTTCGTTAACCGTCAAAGAAACCCATTCGGATACCACTCCGATCGAATCGATTGAAAAAGAAGAAAAAATCGTTAAAAAATTAAAAAAAGAAATAGAAGGTTTTACCGAAATCAACGAAAAAGCCATTGCCGACGCGGAAGCTCAAAAAGAAAGAGAAGATTTCTTATCTTCGCAAATCGACGATTTGGAAAAGTCACAAAATGAACTTCTGGAAATCATTCGCAAACTCGATGAAACTTCCCGCCGCCTCTTTCAGGAGACATTCGAAAAAATCCGGTTTCACTTCAAAGAAAACTTCTCTCTTTTATTCAAGGGAGGCGAAGCCGATTTGCAATTGACGCAAACGGAGGACTCTGCAGAAGCCGGTATTGAAATCATAGCACAGCCTCCGGGGAAAAAAATGCGTTCGTTACAACTTCTTTCGGGAGGGGAAAAATGTCTTTGTGCCATTGCGCTGCTATTCGCTCTTTTCGAAATACGCTCCATTCCTTTTTGTCTATTGGATGAAATCGATGCCCCTCTCGATGACTCCAATATCGAGAAATTCACCGACTCCTTAAAAAAATTTATTAAAAATAACCAATTTATTATCATTACGCATAATAAACGAACGATGGCAGCCGCCGATATGCTTCTCGGCGTTTCCATGCAAGAAAAGGGGGTTACGAAGATCATTCCCCTGAGATTCGATGCGGAGAATAAGGCTGTCTCTTCCTTACAAGAGAGTCCGGAACATGCGTATAGGGATCCCGCGAGAAATTAAAAATCACGAATACCGAGTCGGGGGCACTCCGACCCTAGTGACGGCTTTGACCCGATCGGGGCACGAAGTCCTCGTGGAAACCGATGCGGGTGCGGCTTTAGGCTACTCGGATGCTCTCTATCAAAAAGCAGGGGCAGTCATCGTTGCCGACCCGAAAGAGGTATGGGCCTCGCAAATGGTTATAAAGGTCAAGGAACCGCAACCCGCAGAATTCCCCTATATGCACCCCGATCTGATTTTATTTTGTTTTCTCCACTTAAGTCCCGAACCGGACTTGACCCTGGCACTGATCAAAAACGGCGTGACGGCCATTGCCTGGGAAACCGTTACCGATACCTGCGGACGCCTTCCCATTCTCATCCCGATGAGCGAAGTGGCCGGCCGCCTTTCCGTCCAGGCAGGTGCTTCAGCTCTTTGTCTTGCTTCGGGAGGAAAAGGTCTTCTTCTCGGAGGAGTCCCCGGAACCCCGCCTGCCGAAGTTCTGATCATCGGAGCCGGAATCGTAGGCCTCCAAGCCGCTCGGATGGCCATGGGCCTCGGAGCCTCCGTCACCTTATCCGATACGAATTTGGAACGTTTACGAGCCGTCGACAACGGGTATGAAGGGCGCATACGGACTCTTTTTTCTTCTCCGGAAAATATTGCATCTCGATTGCCGAAAAGCGACTTAATTATCGGTTCCGTTCTTATTCCGGGCAAATTGGCTCCGAAAGTCATCACCCGCGATATGCTCCGCCTTCTTGAAAAAGGATCTGCTTTGGTCGATGTTGCGATCGATCAGGGGGGATGTTTCGAAACATCCAAACCTACGACGCATGCCGAACCGACCTTTCTGAAAGAAGGAATCGTTCACTATTGCGTGGCGAACATGCCCGGAGCTTGCGCCAAAACATCGACCGAAGCCCTCATGAACGTGATCACTCCCTACACCTTGAGTCTTGCTTCGCGAGGCTATCAAAGAGCTTTTGCGGAAGATCCGGGCTTATTAAACGGTTTGAACGTCTACAAAGGATCGGTTACAAATCGCCACGTAGCTTTCGATCTCGGGTATGAATATACTCCTCCGGAATCATTAATAAATCTCAAAAAGTAATCGTCTGAAGAAGAAGGAACGACTTTTCTGTCGGCAAAATCTCTTTTTTGCTATTTTGACCGGAAAGGAAAGAGGCGAATTACGGCATGCATTTCGAAGAACTCATACGCCCCTATGAAAAAATCGCCGACCTTTATCTGGCCGAAAAAAGAATTCGAGAGATTTTTTTCTCCGGACGAACCTATCATATCCAAATCGAAGATCGAGCCGGACAAGATTTTGCCTGGGCATTCATACAACTCGATAATCGTCAAAGAATTAAAGACTGCTTTTGTTCCTGCCAAATAGAATTTTCCGGCATATGCGAACACCTGGCAACGGCCATTAAACGTATTTTTTTATATGAAAATCTTCCCCTGCATCTTCGATTCGAAAAATCCTTTTGGAACCAATTATTTTTTACCTGTTCCCGAAAATATGCTTCTCCTCTCGCCAAGCCCTTTTGGAAAGAAGGGGCCTACGAACTGCGAAAAGAAAATCAATTAGCCTATGAAATTCGGCCTCTGACGGAAGAGTCGAAAAAATTTTTTCGGGAAATCATCAGCGATAAAAAAGAAGAAACCGAAGAAACCTCCTTAAAATTCTCCGACCTCTCCAAGAAAGAGCTCTCCCTGTGGCGAGAAGGAAGACCTTCGGAAAGCTTTCGCTATGAACTATCCTTTTGGTCCGATGCGGCAAAAAGGCTTTTTCTTTTTCAGGAAGACGGCCTCCCTTATGATATTTCTTTTGAACCGAGCGACACCCTTCCTACGGCGGTTCGCATTTCGTTCGAAGATTGCCTTTTCTTTATCGCATTGACGGATCAAACCATGCTGATCGATATCATTCCCTTTCTCTCTTCGGTTCATGCTTCGTTGCAAACGGAAAAACCGGCCGGCCATGCCATTGAAAGTATTACCTATTCGGAAAAGGAAAAGTGTCTCTTCATTCACCCCCTTCCCCTCTCGAAAATTCCGGAAATCACGAAAAAAGGCGAGCCCGTCGGGCCCTGGATTTTCGTTCCGAAGAAAGGTTTTTATCCGGCTCTTCAACCCACACATCAAAAAATCAGAACGATTACCGAAAACCGGATCGATAAGGAACTGGAAGAAAATGCCTCCTTTTTCCGGCAATACCTCCGGGAATTCCCCATTAATACGATCCCCGTAAAACCTCTTTATCACGTTTATTTCGATGATTCGTGGCATTTGCACGTCCGTCTCTATTTATTCGAAAAAACGGATATGGAGAAACCCTACTCAACGACCTTCGGCAAATGGATTTATATCGAAGGAAAAGGTTTTTTTCGTTTAAAAGAAAACTACTTTCATCAAGCCGTTTTTTCCCTTCCCGAAGAGAAAGTGCCCGAATTTCTTCGCCTTTACCGTTCCTTTCTTCATAGCGAACGGGGATTTGAATTTCACCTGGCTCCCCTTGAAATGGACGTTACATATCAAGTGAACGATCAAAAAACTCTCGTTTTTCATTCCGGGTTAGCCATGGAAAAAAACATGAAAAACATTCATGATTTCGGAGAATGGATCTATGTCCGCAATCGGGGTTTTCACGCTAAAAGAAGATCTCCCTCTCCCCTTCGAGACGGTCTTCGCGTGGCATCGGAAGATGTGTCTCGGTTTATTACCTTGCACCGGGCCGATCTTGAATCGGTCCCTTCCTTTTTTTCGTCTAAATCTCCCGTGAAGAAAGTCTCCCTGAAAATTACCGTCCATACCGATCGACAAACCGTTACCGTCGCCCCCGAATACGAACTCTACCCGGAATACCGAAATCAAGAAATTCTTTTTTTTGATGACTATACTTTCGTGCAAG
>CAYGJM010000081.1:0-6591 GCA_964350295.1 uncultured bacterium
GTCTTTTATTTGAAAATCAGCTCGTAACGGCTGCTGCCGTTAGGCGCTTGTTGCAAGAGTCTCCGCCTGCACCCGATCTTATTTTAACCGATGGCCTTCGGGAGCAAAAACAGGCCCATTTTTTTTCTCGCGAATATAAAGAATCGGGAAAAGAAGATTCATTTTATCAAAAATTTCTTTCGGCCGGCGGAGAGAAGAGGCAACGAGAGGTTCTCTCTACCGTAGAAGATTTTTCGGCCGGTCTCGAACGGAATGAAGTGAAAAATAAAGAACGGATAAAAGAACTTTTTGAAGAAGGACGGGAGGCTGCTTGCGAAGCAAAAAATTATCTTTCTTCGGAAAAACCCGACCGGGAACAGGCGGAAAATAAACAGATGCAGGCGATAGCCTTGTGGCAAGAAGCGTTACGTTTGCTCCAAAATCAGGAAAAAAAAGATTCCGATAAGGGGGATGCACCCGATTCGGGAGATAAAAAAGAAGAGGAAAGAGATACTGCTCAAGGAGAAATGCAACGGCTTTTAGATCGTTTTCAACAAATGGAATGGGAAGACGGAGCCCGCAAGAAATCCGGAGCTCATCTCCGAAAGGGAGCTTATCCGTGGTAAGAAGGATCTTTTATTTTTTAGTCTTTTGGGTCTTTTCTCTATCGGCATCCGTAGATATATCGGTTTCTTTGGATACCGATACGGCTTCTCCCGGACAGCCCGTTCAGGGCCGGATTTTTATTAAATATCCGCAACAAGAGAAAGTTACCGAGAAGGACTTCGTTCTGGACGGGCAGCCCTTGCAAACGAAATTCATGAACAGAAGTCGGCAAAGTTTCATTTCCGTCGTGAACGGACAACGACGGGAATCCCACGAGAATACGGATGTCTATGCCTTTGAAATTCCCGGTCGGGATGTCGGAAAGTATCGACTCCCCGTTATCGGCGTTCGAGTCGGCGGAAACACGTATTATGCTCCGCCGATCGAATATGAAATTTTTGACGTGCATACCCATTCCGGATTCCGATTATCTTATGAGATAAAGATGCCTCGTTTCGTATATCCCGGACAAAAGATTACGGCACTCTATCGATTGACGTTTACGAATCCGATGGAAATCGTTTTGGAAGATCTTCCTTTGATGGAAGCGGAAGGATTTGATAAGATCGGAGAAGTCAAAGTTCGTTTTTATCGAAGGGGAGGCTCTTATGTCAAAGAATACGAAAGAGAGCTGGTCGCTAAATATCCGGGAATTCACTCCGTAGGAGAAGCTCGTGCGGAAGGCTTTTGTTTTCGAGAAGATTTTTTCGGTCGAAGAGAATACGTCAAACCGAAATTAAGAGCCGAATTACCTTCTTCTTCTTTGGAAATTCTTTCCTTTCCGAAGCAAGGAAAGCCGGACTCCTTCAACGGGGTTATTATTCCGTTTACGATGAAGGCGGAGCTTCTTTCTCCGCAAAAAGTCTATCTGGGGGACAAGATACGTCTTCGTTTGGCTCTTCGGGGAGATGATCCGAATATTTTGCATATGCCGTTGATGAGCGAACAAAAATCTTTTGCCGCTTCTTTCCGTTTCAGCGATTTGCCGGCAGGGGGAAGTATTGAAAATAATGAAAAGATTTTCATCGCGGAACTTCGCGTCATGGACGAGTCATTGACGCAGATTCCCGAAATGGAATATTCGTATTTTGATCCGAATACAAGAGAATATCGAACGGGGCATACCTCGGCAATACCGATGGAAGTTGTGCCTCGTCAAGTGCAAGTACTGCCTTCTCTTCCGAGTGATGTCGTTGTTCCGGATTTACAAAAGGAGATAAACGTTCCCGAAACAATCGATATACGGGGAGTCTATCCCTTGGAGGACGAGAAGACGGAAAGACGATTTTTCCTTCCGGTATTTTTCGGATGTCTTATCCTGCTTTTCTTCCGTTACCGGTATGAGCGAAGGAATAAAAAAAAGAAGAACTCTTCTTTTTATTTGGAAAAGGCCTTTCAAACGAAGGGCAACGGCGATTTTTATTTTTTATTGGAGAAAGCCTTTGAATTGCGCGTAAAGGAAAAGAAATTATTACGCTATCCCGATCATGCCAAGAATTTTTTATTGCGCTTGCAAGAACATCTTTATTCTCCGAGTAAGCAAGAGAATCCCTCTTCTTTTTTTGAGGAAGCGGCAAAAGTGTACGGGGAGATACATTCGTGAAGGGTAAGATACTTTTATTTTTTTTGTTATCGACCTGTTTTTCTCTTTTCGGAACGATTTCCGAAGAGGCTGAAAAAGCTTATTTGCAAGGGGAAACGGCGAAAAATTACGCGGAAAGAAGGGAGGCCTTTAATCAAGCGCTTTCTCTTTATTCCGCGCTTCCCGCTTCCTCGGGACGGATTTTGTATAACTTAGGGAATTGTTATTACCATCTCGGAGAGTACGGAATGGCCATTTGGTATTATCGGCGTGCCGCGAAATATATCCCGGGAGAGGAACGATTGAGAGTGAATCTAAATGCTGCCCTGCGGATGGCGGGAATATCGAAATCCGTTTCGGAAATAACGAAGGAAAGAATTTTCTTTTTCCATTACCGATGGACCGAAAAGCAAAAGGATCGCTTTCTCTCCGTTTCCTGTGTACTTGCTTTCTTATTTTTAGTCGGTTTCGGAAAGCGATATCGACGAGTCGGCCAATTTTTTCTGGCAGTATCGGTTCTTTTCGGCATCAGTCTCTATCTTTCTTCTTTCCCTCCGCGTAAACGGGGCGTACTTTTGCAGGCCGTTTCCTTGCGTTGCGATCGCGGGGAGCACTATAGCCGTATCGATGATATCCCCGAATTTGCCGGAAAGCGGATTACCGTTTTGGAAATGATCCCGGAAAATCCTTGGATAAAGGTGAAAACCGAAGAGGGAAAGACGGGGTATGTTCTCGGAGAATACATCGGGTTTCTTTAAGGGTAAAAGGGAGCTATTTTTTCATGCATTTCGCTTAATATTCGGTCCAGGTATTCTTTCAGGTCCGGATTGCTTTCCAGAAGTTTCCGATGCAAGAATTCTGCCGAATGAGTCCCCACCATCAACTCGGTTCGATAGGGGTGTTCCCTTTGCTCTAATTTAAAGAAATGGGTGTAGAAAGGAAAGGTTTGAAGGACCAAGTCTCGAAACGTAAAATCCCGATCTTCCCGAATGAATCGGACGAATAAAGAAATTCTTTCGAAAAAGGCATCGATTTCAGGAACGTCGATTCTCATGTGAGGAGCTAAAAGTTTCAATTTAGCTGCGGCACAGGGGGATTGGAGATAGTGCAGAAATTCGGTATAGCGATATTCCCAATCCTTAATTTGTTCTTGCAACTTTTTTTTGAGTTCGCCGGTAATCGGATAGTCCGCGTGAGGAAAAACCAGCAATCCGCAGCGGAAAGGAAGCCAACACTCTTTTCCGGAAGAAAGAATGACGTCATTACTGTAAGGAAAGGTATATTCATTATCGAAAATTTTTAATTTATTCTGTCCGTCCTTTCCCTCTACGATAAAAAAGTTATCGGTATGCAAGTCTTGATTGGCAAATAGAAGGGCGGGAATAGCCCCTTTCAGAAAGTCTTCCAGGGAGAGTTTTTCAAAAAGAGATAATCGATTCCGAACGGGAAGAGAAAATAGTTCGCTGGCGAGAACGCCGTTTTTTTCAAAAGGCTGGATGCTTCCCTTTTTCCCGAAAAGGGTTTTTATTTTTGTGGGGACAAGGCCCTCTTCCAGGCCGAAAATAAGGGCTATGTCATAAACCAAAGCCTCCATGGCTCCGGAAAAAGTGGATGGTTTTTCTTTATTAATTTCCGAGTTTTTAAACACTGCAACGGGAATTTTGTCGCGATCATTTTTTTGCAGAAAGAAGACTTCGTGAATGGTTTCGTGCGACGAGGGGGGAGGGGTTATTTGAGCTTCGGCCCAAGTCGTACCTTCTCGGGAAGCCTGAAATAAAGAAGCCGTTGCTCGGATCTGATCGGCGGGTATTTGCGGCGCAAGCCATCGGGTAATGCCGGCTTTCAGAGCCAGGGAGTGAATCAACTCGTCGATAACGTTTCCATCCGGGATCTCTCCGATTCTTTCGATAAGAAATTCGGTATTTTTTCTCAGAGTTTCATAAGAATGGACTTCCAAATAGCGGCGGATATCGATTTCTTTTCCGAACGAGGTTTCGATTTTTCTTATCATGGCATCATAGGTAAAGAAGTCGGTCGGAGGAAGGATCCAGGAAGTGAATGAAAAAAAATTTTCGTTTTTCAGAAAACGTTGTAAGATCATGACATCATATCTTTCCGACAGAAGGGGAAGAAGCTGCAAGAAGTAATCCAAGTTCCGTCGAATGCATGCAATATTTTGACGGGAAAGATTTTGCAGCGAAGGGCCCTGACCCAGTTCTTGAGAAATGATGTCGTGAAATTGACGATGAATACGGTTTTCCAGCGTACGAAGAATCCGTATCCGATCGGGATCGGTTTCTTGTAAATCACGCATGAAAGCACGTTGTTCTTCCAAAAAATAACAGTAAAGATCCAAACGGTCGAGTTCGAATGTCGAAAATGATCGATCCGGAGGATAATGGATGAGATCGAGGAGACGGTCAATGATTTCTTGATCATAATATTGATGCAGGATATCCGGTAAACGATTCTTTGTCGTTTCGGGTCTTGAATTATCAATATTATTTAATAAATTATTATCTTGAATTCTCATAATTAATTCTTTACTGATAAAGGAATTATAAGGAACAAATATATTAAATAATAGTTAAATTATTTTTAACGGTTTAAAATCGAGGTGATCGGCTGAAGTCAGTAGATAACGGATGCCCTCCGACTCGCCGAACGGGGGGGAAGGGGTCGGTATGACGTGATGCAGGTGGCCGAAAATACAAATATCCACTCCGTATTTTTTAAATAACAAATGTGCTCTTGAAGGGCGTAGATCCGGACCGATCGGCGGATAATGGGTCATGGCTATTTTTATCCGGGCGTCGGGTCGAAGGGCAGCCAGGCTGATTTCCAAACGTCCCAATTCCCTCGTATAAATTTTTTCGATTTGTTCCGGGGTCAGTTTCGGGGCTTTTTTGTTTTCTTTCGGATTGAATACGTATTCGCTTAATCCGGAACAATTATATTCTTCGGTATCCCATAATCGGGAGCCTCCTATCGAAACATCGTTGACGGATAGGGCATCGTTATGAATGATTCGAATGCTTTGGGGTAGGGAAGATCTCAGTTTTGAAGCAGATCCCCACCAATAGTCGTGGTTGCCTTTGATCATGATTTTTTGTCCGGGAAGGCGGTCGATCCAAAGAAGATCCGGGAGAGCCTCCTCCGCTCCGGAAGCCCACGTAATATCTCCGGCCAATAAGACCAGGTCTTCGGGGGAGACGATATCCCTCCAGTTCTTTTCGATTCTTTGCATATAATTTTTCCAAAGGGGAAAGGGATCACCCATGTCTTTTTCCGGACAACCGATGGATAAATGCAAGTCGGCAATGGCAAATATATTCATATCTGGTATGATGAAGGGCTTTTCGGAGACAATGTACGGGATCATGGAAATTTTTAATAGGGATGTTTCCGACTTTTCGGAAAAAATACGATTGCAGGCGGATGCGGGGATGGAAAAAATCCGGAATGCTCTCTCTTACGGATACCATTGCATCGGCAATACCCTGCGTCATCGAAAGGCCTTCAAAGTACTGGCCGTTTTGGACAGAAGTTGTAATCTCGGTTATCTTTCCGAAGTTTTGGCTGTTTTAAAAGCTTCCGGGCATATCGTCTACCGTACGGTCGGATTGGAAGAATTCTTACGCACGGATGAGTCCGTTTACGATTTGATTCTCTATCAAACATGGACTTCGGATATTGCTTATGCTCCCCTTGCCGATCAAAAATTTATTGAATCAAGGCCGAAAAAAATATTATTCGATGCCCACGCAAGCGGTTCTTACGATACCTATTTTCGTTTTTCGGAATTTCATCTTCCCCGTATTAAGAATGCTCCTCATCGGGATTATGAGAAAAAATATCGGGTGATTGCCGCCACTACCCATCCGGTACGGCCGTTGCGAGCGAGAACCGTCCCTCGAGAAGTCGATATTTCGTACTGTGTTGGTCAACATACGCATGAATTAAGGCCGAAAATATACGAACGTCTTTTGCCTTATCAAAAGCATTATCGGGTCGATTTTTCCAATAACAAGCATTTATACGCCGCTTATCTGCGAAGAGTGCGTATTTCGATCAATGCACCGGGTTACGGAGAAGGGACGTTTCGTCATCTCTATACGTTAAATGCCGGAGCTCTTTTATTTGCCCATGATTCGATCGAACCGATTCGTTTATTGCCTCATGCCGCTCTTGTCCCCGGGGAGGATTATATTTCTTTCCATCTGAACAATTTCGAAGAAAAACTGGAGGAGGCATTATCCAAACCGAAAATGGCTCGAGAGATCGGAGAAAACGGATTTCGAAAATTTATGATCGGCTATGACATTCGTAAGTCAGCCGAAGAAATCATGACCCGTTTTTCGGAAATCATCGGAGAGCCGGAAGAGGAGAAGAGATTCTATCGCGTTACTTCTTCTTTTTCCGGA
>CAYGJM010000082.1:0-5468 GCA_964350295.1 uncultured bacterium
ATAGGCACAGATGGCTAAAATCACGTCTCCGTCAATGATATTGGCTTTTTCATCAATCATAATGACGCGATCTCCGTCTCCGTCAAAAGCGATCCCGACATCGGCTCTTCGATCCAAAATGGCCTTTTGCAATCCTTCGGGATAAAGCGTACCGCATTGAGCATTGATGTTCGTTCCGTCCGGAACGTTTCCGATGGCAAAAACTTCGGCATCGAGTTCACGAAGAGCTATCGGTCCGACCCGATAAGCAGCCCCGTTCGCACAATCCAAAACGACCCTTATGCTTTCCAAAGACAATCTTCGAGGCAGGGTAGCCTTAACAAATTCAATATATCGACCGTCCGCATCATTGATTTTGTTATTTTTACCGAGGCTTTGATCCGAAGGTAAATCCTTTTCGTAACTTCTTTCCTCAACAATTTTTTCGATTCTTTTTTCCAAGGCATCGGGAAATTTATACCCTTCCGCCGAAAAAAATTTAATTCCGTTATCATGGTAAGGATTGTGAGAAGCCGAGATGACGATACCCGCATCGGCTCGATAAGCTCGCGTAATGAAAGCCACGCCCGGAGTCGGAAGAGGGCCGACCATCCACGTATCGATACCCATGGAACAGAGCCCGGCAATCAAGGCATTTTCATAAATGTAGCAAGAAAGTCGAGTATCTTTTCCGATGACCACCCGAGGTCTTCCCGAATTTGATTCCTTCAACCAATATCCGAAAGCGCGGCCCAATGCCAAAGTCGTTTCCGGATTCATGGGAAAATAATTAGCCCTTCCCCGAATACCGTCCGTACCGAATAATTTCTTCATGACGCCCCTTAAAGTTAGGGAAAGCATAATCCCCTCCTCTTTTTCGTGCAACGAGGCGATGAAAAGCCCTTCCGCGGGAGGAAACCGGTAAAAGTTTTTTTGCTGCACCTTATTCGCTCTTCTTGTACAATATCGAAACCTTGAAAGTCTCGGTAAACTTCCCCCTAAAAGCAGGTTTTGTCTATGAAGTTATGGTTAAAAATTTTATTAGGAATGTTTTTCGGATTAATTTTCGGAAGTCTTTTAGGTCCGAAAGCCGAATACCTCAAACCGGTCGGAGAGATCTTTTTGCACTCGATCGGAATGGTCATCATTCCTTTAATTTTTTCCTCGGTCGTCGTAGGCATTACCAGTATTAAGGATTTAAAAAAATTAGGGCGTGTCGGAGCAAAAACCTTGGGATTGTATCTGGCAACGACTTTCGTGGCCATTTTTATCGGCCTTTTCTTTGCCTATTTGTTTAAGCCGGGAATGAATGTCGGTTTCGTTCCGGTCCAAGCGCTCGAATCTCCGGGCGATCTCACGGGATTTTCCGATATGCTTTTAAATGCCGTTCCGAAAAATCCTTTTGCGGCTTTTTCGGAGGGGAATGTTTTACAGGTGATTATTTTTGCCGTTTTTCTCGGTCTGGCCATACAGGTAACCGGAGAAAAAGGAAATGCCTTGAAAAGTTTTCTGGAATCTACTGCCGACGTCATGTATTCCCTGACGGGAATCATCATGAAATTTGCGCCCATAGGCGTATTTGCCGTAATGACCTCCGTATCCGGAACGTTCGGATTTTCCATTTTATGGCCTTTAGCCAAGCTGTTGGGAACCATCTATCTGGCCTCCTTCGTTCAATTTTTTCTCGTTTTCGGCAGCATCCTGGTCTTTCTCTGCCGCCTGAATCCTCTTCCTTTTTTTCGAGGAATGGCCGAAGCCGTCGTTTTTGCCTTTTCAACCAGCAGCAGCTCGGCAACGGTTCCGGTAACGCTGCACTGCGCCCATAAAAATCTGGGCGTATCGCAAACGATTGCCCGTTTCGTTATTCCCTTGGGATCGACCGTGAATATGAACGGAACGGCCATTTTCCAGGGTATTGCAGCGTTATTTATAGCCCAAATGTACGGTGTTGAACTCGGATATGAAAAAATTATGATTATCGTTGTCACCGCGACGCTTTCGGCCATCGGAACGGCCGGAATTCCGGGAGCCGGCTTTTTTATCCTGTCCATGGTATTGAAGTCGGTCGGTCTTCCCCTGGAAGGAATTGCCATTATCTTTGCCGTCGATCGGCTCCGAGATATGGTAGGAACGGTGATTAATATCGTCGGAGATGCCGTCGTTGCCGTCTACGTAGCCAAAACCGAAGGAGAATTGGATCCCGATCGTTATTATCACGATGAAATCGTCGTTTTACAAAAAAATAAATTATAATTTTCGATTTATTTACGGGTCTTATATATTATTTATAAAAAAGGTTCTTATTGATGAGTGACGGAATAACAGAAGTACAGTTACCCAAATTGGGAGAAAGCATCGTTCAGGCCACCGTCATTCAATGGTTGAAAAAAGAGGGGGATTCGGTGGCCCGAGATGAACCTCTTTTAGAAGTATCGACCGATAAATTAAATAGCGAAATTCCTGCTCCCGCATCGGGAGTTTTACAAAAAATATTGGTTATGCAAGGAGAGGAAGCCGACGTCGGCGCCCCTTTGGCCCTCATCCGAACCTCTGCCGAAACCCCCTCTTCTCCGCCGAAAGGCGAAGAACCGAAGATGGCCCGCCCGACGATCTCCTCCTCCCGAGAAACCTTTCTTTCCCCCGCCGTATTACAAATGGCTCAAGAAAACGGCATTTCTTCAGAAGTTTTGGCCTCGTTACAAGGATCCGGGGAAGAAGGAAGACTTACGAAAAAAGACTTGCGCCTTTATTTGGAAGGCTTACCGACTGAACGGCCTCCCTCGACGCCGCAAGAGGGGGTAGAAAAAGTCCCGATGTGCCATCTACGAAAAGCCATTGCCGCTAACTTAGTCAAATCCTTTTACGAAGCGCCGCATGCCTCTTTGGTGGCCGAAGCCGACGTTACCGAACTGATGGCCCATATCGAAAAAAATAAGGAGGATTTTCTACGAAAGCACGGGGTAAAACTCACGATTACGAGCTACTTGATCCGTGCCCTTGCCGAAGCAGTTGCCCGCTATCCGATGGTGAATGCTTCTTTGGAAAATGAGCATATTCTTCTGAAAAAATTCGTTAACGTAGGCATTGCCGTCAGCGTCGAAAACGGCATTTTAGTACCCGTAATCCATCATTGTGAACAAAAAGACCTCCCCCGGATTGCTCGGGAAGTGGCTGCTTTGGCCGGAAAAGCCCGAACGGGTAAACTGACGACGGAAGATACGAAAGAAGGAACGATTACGATGACCAATTTCGGCATGTCGGGCATGCTGTCGGGAACACCGATTATTCGATTTCCGGAAGTAGCCATCATCGGTTTGGGAAGTATCCATAAACAGGTAGCCGTATTGGACAATGATACCTTCGGTATCCGCCGGAAAGTCTATATTACCCTCACATTCGATCACCGGGTAATCGACGGCATTTACGGGGCCGACTTTTTAAATTGCGTCCGCACTTTTCTGGAAAAGATTTAATTTTTTTCTAACGTTTTCGTTAAATCGTCTCGAATCTTCTTTAAGAAATCCATCGTATTCATCGAGGCAGCACCATCTCCGACCAGGAGAGCTAAGTCTTTTGTCATAAATCCCCCTTCTACCGTTCGGATGCAAACTTCTTCCAATGTCTGCGCAAAGCGAACGACCTCCGGCGTATCATCGAACTTACCTCGATAATGCAATCCTCGGGTCCAAGCAAAAATCGAAGCGATCGGATTGGTGGAAGTTTCTTCCCCGCGTTGATGACGGCGATAATGCCTGGTAACCGTTCCGTGCGCCGCTTCGGCTTCGACGGTTTTTCCGTCGGGAGTCATCAAGACGGAAGTCATTAAGCCCAGGGAGCCGAAGCCTTGGGCAACGATATCCGATTGCACGTCTCCGTCATAATTTTTACAAGCCCACACGTATCCCCCTTCGGATTTCAGGGAAAAAGCCACCATATCGTCAATCAACCGGTGTTCGTAATAAATCCCTTCGGCTTCAAATCGCTCCTTGAATTCACGGCGATAAACTTCTTCGAAAATATCTTTGAAGCGACCGTCATAGGCCTTCAAAATCGTATTTTTAGTCGATAGGAACAAAGGCCACTTCAATTCCGATGCATACTGAAAGGAAGCACGGGCAAATCCCTCGATCGAAGCATCGAGATTATACATTCCCAAAGCAACTCCTCGCGATTCAAAAGAAAAAACGTCGCGAATTTCTTCGGGACCTCCGTCTCGAGGAGTAAAAACCAAACGCAACTCCCCCGGCTTTTCAATGGACATTTCGGAAGCTTTATATTGATCGGCAAAGGCATGTCTTCCGATAACGATCGGCTTTTTCCATCCGGGAATCGGACGAGGTATATTTTTACAGATGATGGGCTGTCGAAAAATCGTTCCTCCCAAAATATTGCGAATCGTTCCGTTAGGCGATCGATACATTTTTTTGAGATTAAATTCCCGCACCCGAGCTTCATCCGGCGTAATGGTAGCACATTTAATGCCTACGCCGTAACGGCGGATCGCTTCGGCAGCTTCAACGGTGATGCGATCATCGCTTTGATCTCTGGATTCAATTCCCAAATCGAAGTATTGCAAGTCGATATCCAGATAAGGGAGAATGAGTTCTTCTTTGATAAACTTCCATAAAATACGGGTCATTTCATCACCGTCCAATTCAACGACGGGATTTTTCACCTTTATTTTTGTCATAATCTCCCCTTTTTGAGTAGGCTAAGAATGTAGTGCCTGTTAGTATAAGCCCGATGAAGACGTGAAGGTTTTTTCCATGACCGAGAAGATACTGCAAGAGTTATTTCAAACACAACAGAGAGTTTTAAATTTTTTCTTCGATCATATGCCTCTTGAAACGGTTTCCGATCTTGTGGAATTACTGGCGGACGTGAAAGGGACCATTTTTTTATCCGGTATCGGAAAGAGCGGTTTTATTGCCGGGAAAATGGCCGCCACCTTCGTTTCGATGGGCATTAAGTCCATGTTTCTTGAACCGGTCAATGCCTTGCACGGAGATATCGGCATCGTCGACCGAGACGATCTTTTTATTTTTCTCAGTAAAAGCGGTCAAAGCATCGAGCTTTTGCGATTAATCCCTTTTATCCGAAATAAAGGAGCGCCCATCGTTACCGTCACCTCAAAAAAAAATTCCGACTTGGGAAAAGCGGCTGATCATCACGTCTATCTTCCGTTGGAAAAAGAACTCTGTCCTTTTAATCTCATTCCGACGACCTCTTCCGAATTACAGCTGATTTTCGGAGATCTTTTGGCCATTGCCCTCCTGAAAAAGAAAAAAATTTCCGTCAACCGATTTGCGGATAATCACCCGGCCGGAGAGATCGGCCGAAAAGTAAACTTACGGGTAGATGAAATCATGATCAAAGAGAACAAGCTTCCGATTTGTCTACTTGATGATCTTTTAATCGATATCCTGGTGGATTTGACCGAAAAAAAATCCGGTTGCATGCTCGTTATTGACAAAATGGGCTACTTACGG
>CAYGJM010000082.1:5478-6247 GCA_964350295.1 uncultured bacterium
CCTTCGAAGGGCTCTTCAAAAACACGGAGATAACGTCCTTCGCCTTCCTATGGAAAAATTGATGGTCAGACAACCGAAAACCGTCACCGTCGACAGTCGGGCGGGCGAAGCCGTTCGCCTTATGGAAAGCAACCCCAAACACCCCGTGATGGTGCTTCCGGTCGTTGATGAAAAAGGTTTTTTAAAGGGGTTGGTCCGCATGCACGATCTCGTACAGGCAGGTTGTGCCTAACGAAACAAGGAGTCGATTTCTTCCGAAGAGAGTTTCTTGTAGGTACCGAGAGGCAAAAGACCCAAAGAAAGATTGCCGATGCGCGTTCTCTTTAATTCATCGACTTTTAAACCGGCTCGTTCCACAAGTATTCTTACCTCTCTTTTTTTTCCGTCATTGACGATGATCTTTAAGGTTCCCCGGCGAATTTTTATAACTTTCTTCGGGGTGACGAAGGATCCCTCGACATAAGCCCCTTCGGCTATCTTTTTTAAATGAAATTCTTTAATTTCGCAGCCCGTTTTTACGATATATTCCTTCTCAACCTCAAAACTGGGGTGGGCAATCTTATGCGATAATTCACCGTCATTCGTAACGATTAAAAGACCGGTCGTATCCTTATCTAATCTTCCGACCGTAAAAAGGCGCTCTTTCGAAGAAAAAAGATCCGATACGACTTTTTTATATTTCTCTCGATCGGCGCTGCAGACGTAACCTTTCGGTTTATTCAAGGCATAACAGACTTTTTCCGGAACTCTTCTCACCACTTTCCCGTCC
>CAYGJM010000083.1:0-6211 GCA_964350295.1 uncultured bacterium
TTTAAAATATCTCCTTAGCGGCTCTTCCTTACCGGAAAAAAAATTTTTATCCGATGCCTTACGGCGACTGAATCTCCGGTTGATCGACTCTTCCTCATCGCAAGACAAAAAGGATGAAATTCTTTACGTAAAGGCTTTGTTGTGTTGGCGAGGAATGCTTTATGAAAGGGATTCTTTTTTTCAAGAGGGAATAGATGCTTTGCATGCGATGGAGAAAAAAGAGGGTCGGAATATTTATCTGAACGGCTTATTATATATGCAAAAGGGAGAGTATGGGAATGCAAGGGAATGTTTTTTACGTGTCGTGAACGAATATCCCTTATCCGGTCGGGTCGGTTTTGCTCTTCAAAGGGCCGCAGAATGTTTGGATGCCGAGAATCTTTTCCCGGAGGTTTCTCGAGAGTACGGTAAAATTGCCTCGTCCTATCTTCCTCAAGGCGGTTGTGAAGAAAGTCTTTTTTTTGAAGAATTCCGGGGGGAAGAGGTGCTTCTTTATGAAAGGGGAGTTTTGGAAGGGCGCTGAGGAATTTCTTGAACGTATTTCGGAACCGCATATCCGGGAAGGCTCTCTCGTAATTGACGGACGATCTCCAGTCCTCTTGAAGGAGGGACTTCGAAATGCATGGCTTGTCGCACCGGGTCAAGTTGATGAAGGTAATACGGCAAAATGCCGTGTTCCGTCAATTTTTCATGGAGCTCCTTTTGAATAAGGAAATCATCATTGACGTTTCGTAACAAAACGGCCTGATTGAGCACGGTAAAACCTTGCAAACGGAGTTGCCGGACGGCTCGGAAAACATCGGCATCCGTTTCTCTCGGATGGTTGACGTGCAGAACGAAGTAGATGGCCGGTCTCCTCCCGGAAAGAATCCGGAGAAAAGATCGGTTGATACGTTCGGGGATGCCGATGATAAATCGCGTATGGAAACGGATGATTTTTACGTGAGGGATTTTTTCAAGATCATCCGTCAGACGAGAAAGGAATTCATCGGAAAGAGAGAGAGGGTCGCCGCCGCTTAAGATGATTTCCCGCAAGGAAGGATCATTCCGAATACTTTCGAGCTCTTCCGTAGGATAGTTCCCCTCGCCGTAATCAAAGTTTTGACGAAAGCAGTACCGGCAATGCATGGCGCAAGCGGAGGTGGTTAAGAGAAGAGCCCGTCCGCGGTACTTTTGCAGCAAACGTCCCTTTTTGCGAAATATCTCGTCTTGTACGGGATCGAGAAGGCCCTTTAGGGAAGTCGTTTCTTCCCGTAAGGGAATGAATTGCCTGAAAAGAGGGTCTTCGATCGAATTTTTTTTCATCTTCTCGGCCAAACGTTGAGGAACGTTTAGCGAAAAGGGAGTGGAGCTTCGGGAAATCCGTTTTTCGTTTTCCGGAGAGATTTCCAGGAACCGGAGCAGGGGATCAAGAAGAGTATAGTTTTTCCGCTGGATCCTTCGCCAAAGAGGCGGTTTTTTCATTGTTTTCATTCCCGGGGTCTTCCGATTTCACGGATATATTAGCACCTAACGAGGAAAGTTTTCCAACGATATTTTCGTACCCTCTCTCGAGAAGGGGGACCCCGTGGACCAGAGAATCGCCTTCGGCAATCAATCCTGCCAAAACATAGGCAAATCCGGCTCTCAGGTCGGGAATCGTGATTTCACTTCCATAGAGGGGGGATGGGCCTCGGATAAGAGCGCTGTGTCGGTAATGGCCGGTTTTAAAACGACATTCCAAACTGCCGAGACAGTGGCGGGATAGTTCGATGTCCGCACCCATTTTTTGCAGCATTTCTATATAGCCGAATCGGTTTTCGTACACGGTTTCATGAATGACGGAAAATCCGTTTGCCTGAGTTAATAAAACGACGAAAGGCTGTTGCCAATCGGTCATAAAGCCGGGGTGGACGTTCGTTTCGATGTGCATTCCTCCCAGGAGAGGGTCTTTATAAAAAAACTCGATCCCGTCGTTAAAGATACGAAAATTTCCGCCGAGTTGACGTATCTTATCCAGGAAAGTAATCATATGGACGTGAGGGGCTCCTCGAACGAATACCCTTCCTTTCGTACTTACGGCTGCTACGGCGTACGAGGCCGCTTCGATTCGGTCGGGTAAAATGTGGTGTTCAACGGGATAAAACTCTCGGACTCCTCGGATAACGACGGTTCGGTCGCGTTCCAGAGAAATCAATGCTCCCATTTTTTGGAGAAAAAGAATCAGTTCGATAATTTCGGGCTCGACGGCAGCATTTCGAATGGTCGTTGTTCCCCGCGCTCTTACGGCAGCTAAAATACTGTTTTCCGTTGCCCCCACGGAGGGATAATCAAGTCGGATTTCTCCGCCCCTAAGACCCTGGTGGGCTTGAGCAAAATAGGCACCCTCTTTTTTCATCCTTCTGGATTCGATCTTGGCACCGAGGGTTTCCAATGCGTGGATATGATAATTAACGGGCCTTTGACCGATCCGATCTCCTCCGGCCGTCGGTACGATAATGTCTTCCTGCGTACGTCCCAGCAGAGCTCCGATCATCAAAATAGGTATTCGGTTGGCTCCGGAAAATCGTTGGGGAATGTAGGAGGTTTTTAGTTCTTTCGTAACGATCTCCAGCTTTTTCTCTTCCCGATCCCAAACCACTTCACTGCCTAATTCTCGGCATAGGGCGATAGTGATTTCGACGTCTCCTATATTCGGGACGTTGTATAAGGTACAGGGTTGATCCGATATCAAGGAAGCGACTAACAACTTCGTCGTGGCATTTTTTGCTCCTTGGACGGTTACGGAACCTTCCAAAGGGGTCCCTCCTCGAATATGCAGCGTTTCCATAGATCCTTTTTTGTAGCTATGACAATATAGTTAAGGCTTATATTGTTTTTTTCAACATCTTTCAAAAAAATAATCTAAAGAGAAAGACTTATTTTTGATAGCCGAAATATTTTTATTTTTATATCTTCCCGTGCAAAGAAGAAGAAACGGATCATATTATGAATATCAGAACGGGAATCGGACAGGATTCACATCGCTTTGAAGGAAAAGATTCTTCAAAACCGTGTATCATAGGGGGCGTATCTTTTGAAGAGTGCCCCGGTTTTTTGGCTAATTCGGACGGAGATGTCGTCTATCATGCCATTTGCAATGCCGTCAGCTCGATCACCGGCGTATTGATTCTCGGGGGGATTGCGGATGACCTTTGTCTCAAGGACGGTATTACCGACAGCGCAGCTTATCTCAAGGAGGCAAAAAGGATTTTGGGAGATTATAAGATTGCGCATATCGCTCTTTCGATAGAAGCCAAGAAACCGAAAATGCTTCGATCCTTTAATTTTATGAAAGAAAATATTGCCGACCTGTTGGAAACGGAAGTTGATCGGATCGGTATTACGGCTACTTCAGGAGAGGGATTGACCGATTTCGGTTGCGGAGAAGGGGTGCAGTGTCTTTGCGTGTTAACCGTTTACAAAGACTAATAGACGTCTCGAAGGTAGCGTTTTTTGGCTTTCATCTCTCGGACGTAGTCTTTTGCCTTTTCTTCGCTCATATTTCCGTGTTCGCGAATGATCTCCCGTAAGGCATCATCGACATCTTTGGCCATTCGCTTGGCATCTCCGCATACGTAGACGACGGCATCTTCGGTGAGCCACTTCCAAAATTCGGCACCCTCTTCCCTCATCCGGTCTTGTACGTATGTTTTTTCGGATTGGTCTCGAGAAAAAGCCACGGAAAGTTTTAAGTGCCCTTCCGCAACGGCTTGTTCCCAAAAATCTCGGTATAAAAAGTCGAACTTGCGGTTTCGGTCTCCGAAAAACAGCCAGTTCTTACCGGGAGAACCCTCGATTTTTCTCTCTTGTAAAAAGGCTCGGTAAGGCGCTACGCCCGTTCCCGGGCCGATCATGATAATCGGTACATGCGGCAGATCCGGAAGAGAGAAGGCATGAGCGGGGTAAGGATAAATAGGAATGATATTTTCGTGTTCGGGCGCTTCAAAGCAAAGATAGTGAGAGGCCACTCCGAAACGAACACGCTCATTCGTCGAGTAATTAAAATGTGCTATGACAAGGTCCATCAGGCCTTCATTTGCTTTTTGGGAAGAGGCTATGGAATAAAATCGGGGTAAGAGAGGAGCTAACGTCAAAACGAAGTCTTGCGGTCGGATGCGTAAGCTCTGAAATCGGCTGCACAAATCCCATAATTGGTATTCTTCGCAAAATCGTTTTATTTCTTCTTTGGCATCGGGTTCGACAAAACGTTGGAGCTCTTTCCTTTCGGAGGGATCATCCAAATGACGGATTAGAAAAGAGATCCATTTAGGAGTAACTTTCGAGATATTGGCCTTTTTCTTCAAATAGTCGAAAAAGGGAAGCGTTTCGCCCGTTTTCGGGTCTTCGATTGTTTCTCGCCCTCCGGCTCCGATAGCCCGGAGAGTTTTGTCGACGATCTTTGCGCTGTTTTCCGGGAGTACGGCTACGGAGTCTCCGGGTTGATAACGGATGCCCGATTTTTCGATATTCAGAGTGACTTGAAAGGTAGCTTTGGAAGAACCCTCTTCATTCAGGACCTTTCGTTCAACGATTTTTGCGAAAAAAGGGTGATCTCTATCGTATTTCATGCGTTTTGTTCGGATGAGGGCAAATAGGGTTCTTTATGATCGCGGCAGTGGCGGAGCTTTTGTAGTTTTTTTCCGGAAATACCGCCTAAAAATTCGATGGCCTGCAGGATTCTTGCCCGACACCGATCCTTTCCCAATAGAACGGCGGAATCAAAGAGAGGGGGCCCGGTGTGTTTCCCCGTCAAAGAGGTAAATAAAATCGGCATAATGATTTTCTTGTGGGAGAATTGAAAAAACTCGGCCAGTTCTTTCGATGCTTCATAAAAAGCTTCTTTTCCCCAACTTTCTCTTTCATCCAGCTCCCAAATCAAGGTTTGAAGAACGCAGGCGGCGGCTTCCGGATCGGTCCCCTTGGGGCAAAGAAGGGATTTTTCCAATGGAACGCGATGGATGAAAAAAAAGGCGCACAACTCCATAAATTCGCCGAAATTTTTTATGCGCGTTCGGCAAAGAGGCATAAGTTTTTCCATAAACTCATCTCGAAATCCCCAGTCTCGGATTTTCGGCCACAGCTCTTCTTCCGAAATCCGGTGTACCAAATAGTGTTGGTTGAGCCAATCCAATTTTTTGACGTCGAAAATAGCCCCGGATAATCCGACGGAGGAGATGTCAAAGGAGCGGTAGAGTTCTTCGATATCATAAATTTCCCGATCTTCCGGCATGCTGTAGCCCATCAGACTTAAGAAATTAAGAAAGGCTTCCGGTAAATAACCCGAGTCTCTGTAATAGAAAATGGAAGTGGGGTTTCGTCGTTTTGAGAGTTTTTTTCCGTCGGTCCCCAAAAGTAAGGGCATATGCAGAAATTCGGGAGGTTGCCAACCGAAATATTCATATAAAAGCAAGTGTTTGGGAGTGGAAGAGAGCCATTCGTCTCCCCGAATGACATGAGAGATTCTCATCAAATGATCATCTACTACGTTCGCCAAATGATAAGTGGGGTAACCATCCGACTTTAACAGGACTTGATCGTCAATATCCGCCCAGGGGGCGGATATATTACCTTTGACCGCATCCCGAAACGTACACTCTCCTTTCAGAGGAACTTTTAGCCTGATGACATAGCTCTCTCCTCGGGCCATTCTTTCTCGAATTTCTTCTTCGCTAAGATTTCGATGACGCCTGTCGTATCCCGTACTCTTTCCGGACTTTCCGTGGATTTCGCGCATGCAGCGGAGCTCTTCGGCCGTCGTAAAACATTTATAGGCATATCCCTTTTCCAAAAGCTCGTCGCAGTATTTTCTATAAATTTCAGTTCTTTCCGACTGTCTGTAGGGTCCGTATTTTCCGCCGACGTCCGGTCCTTCGTCCCAGTGAATTCCGCACCAGGAAAGAGCCTTGAAAATATTCTGTTCGTATTCGGGTCTCGAACGCTTTTGATCGGTATCTTCAACGCGAAGGATGAACCGACCGCCGTGTTTTTTGGCAAAGATCATATTGTAGAGGGCCATATAGGCCGTCCCTACGTGAGGATCTCCCGTGGGAGAAGGGGCAATGCGTACGCGAACGCTCATAGTCGACCGAGGGGTTATATAAAAATCGGAAGTATAACGAGGCGAATACTAAAATGGTAGATGAAAATCCTAAAAAGGATCGGATTTATCGGAACGTTTTTTGAACGGACA
>CAYGJM010000084.1:0-1455 GCA_964350295.1 uncultured bacterium
AAGTTTTGTCGCCTACTCGCAACGGAAAAGATTCCGTCATTTCTTCCCGATCCAGAAACTCTTCGTTTTTCGTGAAGGGAAGGAAACCTTCAATGACGTTATTTCGATCGATCCGATAGGGCAACGCATATAAGGAATGCAGTTTCCGCGGTCTTCGCAAATCGTATTTATGATCTTCAAGCTCGGCTTTATAATCCGAGGGGAGGACGAGATCGGCTATTTTATAAGGGGTAATGCGGGCGGAAAATATCGATCCGTTTCGGTCAACGGTGATGAAGGATGTCGGAATATTCAAAAGGGCATGAAGCTGTCGGGAAGAAAAAAGAAACTCCCCGTCGAGCCAGACCAAACGGTCGCCGTAATGCAAGGAAGAACCGTACAGAGGGGATCCTTTCAGAAGGGGATTCGGCTGATCCCCGGGTAAGGGGTTGTATAAAAGGTAGTTGGCCGGACTGAGAATGCCGGTTGTCAAAATTCCGGTTTCGGGAGTATCGGGGTGTTGGTAGGGAAGCACGTCGATATCAAAAGGTTGCGGAGAAGCTCCCGGAGCCGGAAATCGATATCCTTGCAGGCGGATGCCGTCCTTGGAGAGAAGAGCCTCTTGAAAAATATCCTTGAAACCGTGGAAGCGGTGGCCGTTGTAAGAGGTGATTTCATCGCCGGGACGAAGGCCTTGTCGATAGGCTTCGGACTGAGGATCGATCCAACCGATTCGGTCGGTAAAATCATGAAAGGGTTTTTCTCTTCCTCCGGAAAGCCAAATGATCGTAAAAAAAAGAAAGGCGCAAATTAAATTAACGACGGGAGCGATTCCTACGACTTTGATCCGGTCAATCGGTCTTTTATGGAAGTAACCGTCCGGAATATCTCGGGGTTCCACATTCCCTTCTTTTTGCATCCCCGCTATCTTGACATACCCCCCGAAGGGGAGCCAGCCTATTTTCCATTCGACCCCGTTTCGTTTGCGCGAGTAGAGTGCCTTCCCGAAGCCGATGCTGAACATTTCCACGCGCATCCCGACTTTTCGGGCCATCCAATAATGGGCAAATTCATGAATGAAGACTAAAAACCCGAGCCCCAGGGCCGCCAATAAAATATACAGAGCTTGAACGAACATTAAATATGCAGCGCCTCCCTTCGGGCTATCGAGTCAATGTGAAGAATATGCTCGATAGACGGTTTTTCTTCTTTTTGATGTTTTTCCAACAACCGTTCGAGTTTTACGGCTATTTCCGACCAGGCGATTTCCCGACGTAAAAAACGGTAGACCAATACTTCGTTGGCCGCATTCAAATAACAGGGAAAACTGCCTCCGCCAGATATAGCTCGATAAGCCATTTTTAGACAAGGGAATCTCTTGTGATCGGGAGAAAAAAATTCGAGTTTGGCATGTTTCGTAAAATCAAAGGGGGACAGGGAGCCGGGAAGTTTTTTCGGGAAGGTTAAGGCATGTTG
>CAYGJM010000084.1:1465-1916 GCA_964350295.1 uncultured bacterium
GGGGTCAACATGGTCGGTTCACCCATCTGAGCCAACATCGTATTATCGGTAAACTCCACCATGCCGTGAATGATACTTTGCGGATGGATGACGACGTCTATTCGTTCGATAGGAACGTCGAATAAATAATGGGCTTCGATGACTTCGAAACCCTTATTCATCAAGGTGGAACTGTCAACGGTGATTTTGGCTCCCATATTCCAGGTCGGGTGAGATAGTGCTTCGGTTAAGGAAGCTCGACTTAACTCTTCTTCGGTAGCTCGGAGAAAAGGGCCTCCGGATGCGGTCAAAATTAATCGGAAAACATCCTTCGTCGAATGGCTTTGCAGACATTGAAAAATAGCACTGTGTTCGCTGTCGACGGGGAGGATGGTTGCACCCGTTTGTTTCAGGGAAGCCATGATCGGCTCGCCTGCACTTACGAGAGATTCCTTATTAGCCAAAAGAATTT
>CAYGJM010000084.1:1926-6136 GCA_964350295.1 uncultured bacterium
TTGAACCGCAGCGGCCATCGGTTCCACTCCGTATGTTCCCGTAATCGCGTGAATGATCGTCGGAGCTTCGGAGCAACCGGCAAGTTCCTTGACACCCTCCGGTCCGGAAAGAACGGGTAGATGATGCGGCACCTCTTTGCGTAGTTCCCGAGCTTTTTTTTCATCGAAAACGGCTACGACTTTCGGTAAAAATTCTTTTATTTGTTCTCGTAGCAGTTGTATATTTGAATGGGCGGCCAATCCGAAAACGCGAAGAGAGGGATCCCGTAAATGACGTAGAACGCAAAGAGCATTTTTCCCGATCGATCCGGTGCTGCCTAAAATAACGATATTTTCCATTTTTAGTCCTTATGCGGGAGTTTCTATCGGGGAGGTTTGCAAAGCGGGTTTCCTCATATGATCGGAGATTTTTACGGCAAGAAAGGAGAAGAGATGGAATCCGTATAATGTACAGACCGTTAAACCGGCGGTGGAAAGAGGGATTCCGTAGACGGTCAGGAGGTGTCTCGAAAGTAAAACGCCGATGACGGCTCCGAGACAGCCGATTCCGACGGACATCAGAATCAAAGCTTGCAGGGAACGGGCAAAAAATCGCGCAATCGATGGGGGGACGATCAGAAAACCTAAAATCAAAACGACGCCGACGGCCTTAAACGAACCGACGACGGTCATGGAAAGCTGCAAAATCAAAAGGTATTTGAACAGAGCGGGAAAAAAACCTTGCAAACGAGCAAAAACGGTGTCGAAGACCATGATTTTTAATCCTCTGATAAAGAGACAGGAACAGAGAATATTCCACAACGTCATTCGTAAAACCGGCGGGATTTCCTTGACGTGAAGAGCATCGATATTTCCCGTGATTAATTCCACGCCGATGTGGCTGTTTCGCGAAAATATCGTGATTAACAGAATGCCTCCGGCAAATAGAGTCGTAAATACGAGGCCTATGGCGGCATCGCGATGCAAGCGATTGATTTTCGTGAGCATTTCCGCAAGAACCACCGTTAATAAGCCCGTTATGAGAGAGGTAACGAGAATGACGGAAAATTGGGTCGTGAGTTGAAAGTGAGAAAAACTTTTACCGATGATCAGAAAGGTAATGACGATTCCGAATAATACCGTATGGGAAAGGGCATTGGCCAACATCGTCATTTTTCGAAATATCAGAAGAGAACCGACAAGCCCCCCGGAGACGGCAATAGCCAGTAAAATAAGAATTTGTTGTTCGTCGGAAGCTAAATCCCGGAGGTGAAAGCCGTTTTTTATTAAGTGAGGTAGCCGCTCGAAAAACAGGAACAACGCTTGAAAAAAAGAAAGACCGGAATAAGGATTATGATAGATTTGCATGAAGAGAGCTCGTTTTTTTCGGTATCGGTTGATTATGGGGATCCAAAGAGGGGTTTTCCGTCAGTTCGAGAAGCTGTTTTTCGATTTCCGGGGTAATGATGTGCTCCATCTCTTCGGCACTATAATGGACCCGCTCCTTTCCGATTCCGATATGTACCAGATAGACTTCCCAGAGACGATGCAGGCGGACGATTTCGCAAGCTCTTTTCTTCCCCGACGGGGTTAAGGAGTGAAAGGGGCCTTTTTTAAGAATTTTTTTTCGAATGATTAAGTAGAAAAGAATAATTCGGTAATAGATCGTAGGTATGTTTTGGTGGGAATCGATCTCTTTGGCCGTAACGAAAGGAATACCGTTATTTTCGAAATGCCAGATTATTTTCAGAATATTTTCTCGAACGCAGGAATATTTGAAAAATAAGGACCTTACGAAACGGACGACGATACCTTGTTTCGGGGCAAATAATAAAGAAAATAAGGCCAGGGCCGAACCGGTCAGAATGATCATAGGTCCCGTTGCCAACGAAAGAGATTCCGAAGGGTATAATCGGCGGAAGATTTCGGAGGTTTCCACCGATAAAAAGATACCGAAAAAACCGCTCAGAAGACCGAACAAACCGGCGAACAGAAACATTCCTGAAAGAGAGTTCGTCCACTGCCTGGCCGCAACGGGCGGGCCGATAAACATTCCGGAAAGAAGTAAAAGACCGATACTCCGAATGCCTACGATGACCGACGTCAGGACGCAGAGGTAGCAAAGGAGGAGAATTCCGCTTCGCCGGATGCCCACCCTTTCGGCAAAGATCGGGTCGAAGGTGATGATTTGTATGCGTCTGTAGAAAATAAAAAGGAAGGCCACAATGAACGTAACGAGACCGAAATAGAGTCCGAGATAAGTATCGGTAAGAGTTGCGGCTTGTCCGAATAAGTAGACGAGGGCTTGTTTGTAGAGTCCGGAACGGAAGCTTTGCAGATAAGAAGCCAAGGTGATGCCGACTCCGAAGCAAAGGGTTAAAATAAAACATAAGGAAGTATCTTCGTTCATACGGAGATACTTCTTGCAAAGATGCAGGAGATAAACGGCCGTTATGCAGGCCATTCCGGCGCCGATGGCCGTTACCGTTGCAAAATAAGGGATTAGCGAAGAAAATGCCGAGGAAATGAGGGCGGCGAACATGATTCCCGGGTAAGTCGCGTGGGAAAGAGTTTCTCCCAATAGCGATTCCTTACGAACGAAAATAAGAACGCCGACGAGAGAACAGGCCAAACACATGCACATGCACCCGAGCGTGGGGGCTTTTAAAACGGGACTTGTAAAGTACTTTAAAAAGAGCACGGGTTCCCTCGATTCTTTTCGGTTGCAAGGTGAAAGGCCTCTTCCAATAAATGTACGTTTTTTCCGAATGTTTTATGAAGATTCTCTTCGGTAAAACAAGTCGAGACGGGGCCGGAAGCGATCAGTCCGGTATTTAACATCACGATCCAGTCAAAATGTTCCCGTACTTTTTCGAGGTCATGGTGAATAACGATCACCGTCTTTTGCTCTTCTTTCAGTTTGTCCAAAAATTCGAAGATAAATTTTTCCGTTACCGAATCGACTCCGGCGAAGGGCTCATCCATAAAATAAATATCGGCCCGTAAAAGAATGGCTCGGGCTAAAAAAATTCTTTGTTGTTGACCGATCGACAGTTGGCGAATTTGTCTTTTTGCATAAGGCTCCATGTCGACGAGACGAAGAGCTGGGCGAACGGCCAGGCGATCTTCCTTGCAAGGGAGTTGAAAAAGTCCCATTTCGGGATCTCGTCCTTGCAAAACGAGCTCTTCAACGGTAATCGGAAAGTCTCGATCGATGGATTCTCGTTGGGGAATATAGGCCGTTTTCCGGAGCTTTCGACGGCCCGATTCTCCGGCAACGAGAATGCGGCCGCTTAATGGTTTGATCAAACCTAGGATCGTCTTCATAAAGGTACTCTTTCCCGCGCCGTTGGGTCCGATGACGGCCACCTTCAGACCTCGGGGAACGGCAAAGGAAATATCCCATAAAACGGAAATTCGGTCATAACTGACCGACAAGTGCCGTACTTCCAATGCGGGCGGTTCTTTTTCGTTCACGGAGAGATCTCCTTTCCGAGAAAATCGGCGATGATTTCGGCATTATGAAGAATCATATCCGGATAGGAATCGCCTCTCTCTCCCCGAGTTCCCATCGAGTCTCCGTAGAGAGGTCGGGAAGAAATTTCCACCCGGTGACCGTCCTTGTTCGCGGCATGTCGGATTTTACGAATGGAATCGATATTAACGTTTGCTTCGGAAAAAATGACGTGGATATCATATTTTTTCAGATGGGAGATGACGTTTTCGATGTCCGATGTGCTCAGTTGGCTATCAGGTGCCAAACCCTCGGGAGCAATAAAACGCTTCCTCCACATATTCGAATGAAGATCCTTTTCGGAAGCCAGATAACTTTTAGCAAAGTAATAGAAAGCGTCGTGCACGGCCACAAGGTAACGTCGCTCTTCGGGAATCGTTTGAAGAATTTTATAGGTTTTTCGATGCATTTCCGTCATTTTTTGCAGGAGTATTTCGGAATTTTCTCGATAAATTCGCTCTTTCTCCGGATCTAAACGGGAAAGTGTATCGGTGATGAGCGGTATCGATTCGCTCCACAATGCAATATCCATCCAAACATGGGGGTCCGGCTGTCGGTTTGAATACAGAATTCTTTCCGGATATTTTTTAGCGATGTAATCTCCCAGAGCATACGCATCGGGGTGTTCTTGAAGATGCCGAAAAACATTAGGTTGGTGCTCGCGCCCGAGACCGTTATAAAAAATAATGTCGGCCGATAAAATTTTTTCGTCGTCTC
>CAYGJM010000085.1:0-5843 GCA_964350295.1 uncultured bacterium
GATTTGGCTCTTCTTCACGACATCAACTCACTGGCACAACTAACCTCTTCTTCCGCTAATTTGACAATCATTGTTTTTAATAATTCGGGAGGGGGTATTTTTCGCCTTTTACCTATCGCCGAAAAAAATACCTTTTTCGATAAGTATTGGAATACCGGTCACTCCTTTGATTTTTCGGCAGCGGCGAAACAATTCCATCTTTCCTACGAAAACCCTCGATCGACGGAAGCGCTTTCCTTTGCCTTGCAACAAGCTAAAAAAAAGAAAGGCTCCTCTTTGATCGAACTTACGACCTCTTCCGAGGAAACGGCTTCTCTTTTTTCCTCCCTAACAAAAAAAAGTCGAGAACTATGCTCCGTCGCACAACCTACGGGAACCCCCGTCTTCCGCTCGTAATTTTTCTCCACGGATTTTTAGGAGACGGAACGGACTTCGAAGAGGTAATGAAAAATCTCTCCGATATTTTTTACTGCGTCTCTTATGACCTTCCTTTTCACGGTTTGTCCTCCGGCTTTCCTTCCGGAAAGGATCCCGTACAATCCGTCCTCTCTACCCTTCTTCCGCTCCGTCCGCATATGTTCGTTGCTTATTCCATGGGAGGAAGAATTCTCCTAAACCTTCTTCCTCATCTGCAGTTTCATAAAATCGTCCTGCTATCGGTTGACTTCCTACCGCTCGGTAAAGAGGAAAAAAAACAAAGAAAGGAAGCCGAAAAAAAACAAGCGGAACAATTGCATAAAGAGTCCTTTACTACTTTTTTACGGAACTGGTATAGTCAGCCCTTATTTAAGACATTGCAAAAAAAAGAAGCTCTTTATCGGCATATGATGGAAAAGAGGCATTCCCAAGAGCCCCGAGCCCTCTCGAAAGCCCTCGCTCATTTCAGCCCGCGAGTCCTTACGACCGACCCTTATTTTTTTTCCGGATTTTCCGCTCCCCTGCTCTATTTAGCCGGAGCCGAAGACTCTAAATATGCACGTCGAGCGCATTCTCTTCCTTCCCATGTTCCGGGTGCCGAGATCTCTCTGCTTCCGGAAGCCTCTCATGCCCTTCACGTCGAGGCCCCGAAGGAGGTTGCCGAAGCCATTCAACAATTTGAGGTATATACATGATACGTTGGGAACAAGACGGCTCCTATGAAGATATTCTCTATCATACGGCCGAAGGAATTGCGAAAATCACGATCAACCGCCCGGAGGTCCATAACGCCTTTACGCCGAAAACCGTTATTGAAATGTCCTCTGCGCTGGAAAAAGCCCGAAATGATTCTCAAATCGGCGTAGTCATTTTAACCGGAGCCGGAGATAAGGCCTTTTGTTCCGGAGGCGATCAAAAGATACGCGGAACGGCCGGCTACAAAGATGATCAAGGAGTCGAAAGATTAAATATTTTGGACTTCCAAAGGCAAATGCGAAGCCTTCCCAAGCCGATCATTGCCATGGTAGCCGGTTATGCCATCGGCGGAGGACACGTACTGCACGTTCTTGCCGATTTGACGATTGCCGCCGAGAACGCCGTTTTCGGCCAAACGGGACCTAAAGTCGGCTCGTTCGATGCGGGATACGGGGCTTCCTACCTGGCTCGCATCATCGGACAAAAAAAAGCCCGCGAAATTTGGTATCTTTGCCGCCGATATAATGCAAAAGAAGCTCTGGAAATGGGCTTGGTCAACAAGGTCGTCCCTCTCGAAGAGCTCGAAAACGAAACGGTATCTTGGTGTCGGGAAATTTTAAAACATTCTCCCATCGCCCTCCGTTGTCTGAAAGCCGGTTTTAATGCCGACGGCGACGGGCAAGCGGGCCTTCAGGAGTTGGCAGGCAATGCGACGATGCTTTTCTACATGAGTGAAGAGGGAAGAGAGGGAAGAGATGCCTTTGTTGAAAAAAGAGCTCCTCGATTTCACCTTTTTTCCAAAAAACCGTAGGAGAGAATTGACGTGAAAAATTGGATAGCAGCTATCAGACCCAAGACGTTGTTTGCTTCGGTCTCTCCGGTGATTTTGGGCTTTACCTTGGCCCTTGAACAAGGTTTTTTTTATCCGAAACTCACCTGTCTGATTCTTTTTACGGCTCTTTTGATTCAAATCGGAGCCAATCTCGCAAACGATTATTTCGATTTTTTAAAAGGGGCCGACACTCCCCTTCGTAAGGGTCCCGTAAGAGTGATGCAAAAAGGGCTCGTGACGGCCTATGCCATGAGAAAAGCCATCTTTTATGTCTTTTCTCTCGTCATTCTCTGTTCCGTCCCTCTCATCGTCCGAGGAGGCTATCCGATCGCTTGGATTGCCGTCACATCGGTCATTTTTGCCGTTCTCTACACGGGAGGCCCGAAACCGTTGGGTTATAGGGGGCTCGGCGATTTACTCGTTCTTTTGTATTTCGGTCCGATTCCGGTGGGCGGAACCTACTACCTGTTAACGAAAACCCTTTCCCCCCTCATTCTTTTAGCGGGGTTTATTCCCTCTCTATTTTCGGTAGCCATTTTAACGATCAACAACCTCCGAGATTATGAAACCGATAAAATGGCCGGGAAAAGAACGCTCGCCGTTCGTTTTGGGAAAAAATTTGCTCAAATCGAGTATTTTTTAACGCTGTTTGCCGCTCTTTTAATCCCTTTGATTTTAATTGCCGTAACCCGAAAGCATCTCTTTTCGCTCAGTGCCTACGTAGTATTGCCTTTATTAAAACCTTGTTTCGATGCGGTAAAAGATAACGATGATCCGGAACGTTTAAACCGAGCTCTTGCCCAAACGTCCGCCGTTCTCTTTCTCTTTACCCTCTTTTTTTGTACCGGATGGCTTCCGTGAAAATTACCGATCTGAGGCTTTATCCCTTTCGGATACCCTTGAAAAAACCTATTTTTGTAAAGGGTCAGTTTATTTTTTTTCGAGACGTCTTCATCCTCTCCCTGACGGATGAAGAAAAGAAAACGCTGTTGGCCGAGGTGTCTACTTTTCCGAATCTTCATCCGTAAGACCCGATTCTGATTCGGGAAATTTTTCCCGAACTGAAAAAAAAGATTCTTTCCACTCACTGGTCTTTACCTTTTTTGGTTTCCGAAGAAAATATTCTTTCTCGCTTACTCTCCCGAAAAAAATATCCCTCTCTTTACTTTGCTTTGGAATTTATTCTTTTCTCTTTTCTGCTCCCCCCTTTTCTTCCTCAAATCCCCCTAAAACTGAATGCTTTTTTGACGGGAAATGATCAAGAGATTTCGGAAAAGGCGGAAAGTGCCAAGCGTTTTCCGGCTATCAAGATCAAAACAGGCAACCGTTCTCCGGATGAATTTCTAACATTAATTCAAAAATCCGGTCTTTCGCATATTCCCTTACGCATCGATTGCAATCGATCCTGGTCCCTGCAAGAAGCTCTTTATTTCTGCGATCGTTTTCCGTACGAGGATTGTGCTTACCTGGAAGAACCCTTAAAAAATCCCGATGAGCTCCCCTTATTAGCACGAAAGATGCCCCATCCGATTGCCTTTGATGAATCCCTTTCGGACCGTCCCCTCGAATTTCTCCTCTCCGTTCCGACGAAAAAAGCCTTCGTCGTAAAGCCTACCCTTCACGGCTCCTTCCGCTCGCTTTTCCGGTTATACCGAACGGCTCTGCAAGAAAAAATGCTCTTCGTCATAACGAGTGCCTACGAAAGCGGATTGGGACATCTGATGATTGCCAAAACGGCTCAACTATTAGGCATTGAAGAACCGATCGGCCTGGACACTTATTCCCTGATCAAGGAAGATATTTTGATCAATCCTCCGGAAATAACCGACGGATATTTGAAAAAAATTCCTTTTCCCTTCGATCCCTCTCTTCTTCACGAAAACTTATCGCAAAGAAAGTATGTCTGAGTGTTCCTGTCCCTTTTATACTGCCCTCCGAAAAAAAAAGGATGATCCTTTCTTTTCCGGAGAAAAAAGCCTCACCTACGAAGAGCTCGGCAGCTATATTTTACAATTGGAAGAAGATCTTCCCTCTCATCCGAAAGGATCTCTGATAGCTTATATACCCGAAGATCCTCTTTTTTTTACCGCCCTGCTCTTTCATTGCCTTCGTCATGCTCTCCTCTTACTACCTCTTCATCAAAAACTTCCCCTCCAAGAAGTCAAAGAATTATGCAAACGACACTCCGTTACCTCCTTTCTGCAAACAATCGTGCCCTTTGACGGAAAAAAAAGAAAATATCCTCCGACAAGATATCCTCTCGATCAGCCTCTGACCTGTCTTTTAACCTCCGGTTCTACCTCCTTCCCGAAACTATGCGTCCACTCTTTCGGCAACCATTACTACTCCGCTCTCGGCTCCAACCGATACCTTCCTTACGGACCGGAAGACGGTTGGCTCCTTTCCCTTCCGCTCTATCACGTTTCCGGTCTCTCTCTTCTTTTTCGAACCATTTTGGCTAAAGCCTCTTTAATTCTCCCTTCTTCTCTTGAAAATTCTCTGAAAAATCCTTCGCTTACCCACATCTCCCTGGTTCCGACCCAACTGCAACGAATGATTGAAAATCCCCTTTTACGAAAATTGAAAGTCATCCTTTTGGGAGGAGCGCCCGCTCCCGAAAGACTCCTTCGGCAAGCCGAAGAAAAACACCTGAATCTTTTTCAAACCTACAGTCTGACCGAGATGTCTTCTCAGGTTGTTACGACGCATCCCGTTACCGGAAAGTTAGCTCCCCTCCCCTATCGAAAATATAAAATCTCTCCGCAGGGTGAAATCCTGGTAAAAGGAAAAACCCTTTTTCTCGGTTACTTGGAAAACGGAAAAATAGCTCCGGATACGGATACTGACGGATGGTTTGCAACGAAAGATCTGGGAATAAGAAAAAAAAATGGTCTACATATACAGGGAAGGTCTGATAACTTATTTATTTCCGGAGGAGAAAACGTTCAACCGGAAGAAATCGAACGTCTTCTTTTAGAAATCGAAGGTCTGGAACAAGCCGTCGTCATTCCGATTCCCGATGAAGAGTTCGGGCAAAGGCCGGTGGCTTTTGTCCGAACTTCTCTTTCTTTTCAACCCGAGGTATGGAATAAAATTCTTTCCGAAAAAGTTCCGAAATACAAACTTCCCCTTTCTTATCACCCCCTGCAAGAAAACCTTCTAAAGCCCTCTCGTCGGGAATTAAAAAAGCTTTATTCGGAAACGGTATCTTCTCGAGATGACGGATATGTAGCTTCCATTTCTTGACGAAGGGCTTCGGAAAGACCTTCGAAAGCTCCCGGTTTGAGTCGGAAGAGTAGATTCCCGGAGAGATCCAATCCTTGAAGATTTTCCAATCCTTGAAAAGCTCCCGGATCGAGTCGGGTGATTTTATTCACGGAGAGATCCAATTCTTGAAGGCTTTCCAGTCCTTGCCAAAACCCAGGCTCGATTTGGGAAATTTGATTCCTGTTGAGAGACAATTTTTGAAGATTTCCCAACCCTTGCCAAAACCCCGGCTCGATTTGGGAAATTTGATTCTCGTAGAGATATAATTCTTGAAGATTTCCCAACCCTTGCCAAAACCCCGGCTCGAGTCGGGAAATTTGATTCTCGTAGAGAGACAATTTTTGAAGATTTTCCAATCCTTGAAAAGCTCCCGGATCGAGTCGGGAAATTTGATTCTCGGAGAGATCCAATTCTTGAAGGCTTCCCAACCCTTGGAAAGCTTCCGGCTCGATTTGGGAAATTTGATTCCTCTTGAGAGACAATTCTTGAAGGCTTTCCAACCCTTGGAAAGCTTCCGGCTCGAGTCGGGAGAGTTGATTCTCGAAGAGATCCAATTCTTGAAGACTTCCCAACCCTTGGAAAGCTCCCGGATCGATTTGGGAGATTGGATTCTCGGAGAGATCCAATCCTT
>CAYGJM010000086.1:0-3563 GCA_964350295.1 uncultured bacterium
GGCAATCCCCGACGAAAACATACCGCCCTTATGGGCTCTTGCTCTTTCTTCTCTCTGTGAAAAGGGGCCTTTACCGGATCTGACCTCACCTATAAAAGATAGATTCCTTAGCTTTGCAACCCATTGTATTAAAGAAATAACCGATCAACCGGGAAGGGAAACTCTTGCGGCCCTCGCCCTCCATGAGTCCATTACCGCGAGTAAAGATGTCTCCCCGGAAGAAAAAATCCGAAAGTTTTATACCGAAATCAAAAACCTGGCCAAGGAATATCTCTATTCTACCGATTCAAATCCCCTATCTTCAGAAGAAACCGTACTAAACCTTATTCCCGCCGAAAAAAACTTCAATCCGTTTCACGTCACCCATATCAAAAGTCTGGCTGAAGTTATCCGAAAATTCGAGGAAGAAGACCTTCTGACAACGGCAACTGTTCTTCAAGGGCTAATTCCAAATATTCCCGTTGATGCTTCCGAAAATCTTCTTGCTTGGTTGGAAAATCCGGATAATCAAGCAGCTTTGAGTGTAGTTATTCAGTTGGACTTAAACAAAAAAGGGCTAAGAACCGTACCTACGAAAATTCTCCGTCATTGTAGGGATTTGAAATACTTATACCTCGAAAATAACCAAATCCCCGTTATTCAAGCGGAGGCTTTTGAAGGTTTGAAAAGTGTTGTAAGATTGCATCTTCAAAACAACTTCATCTCCCTCCTTCCATCGGGTGTTTTCCAAAGATTAGATCATCTTAAATACTTATACCTCGAAAACAACACCCTCTCTCGAATAGAGAACGGAACTTTTCAAAAATTAGATTGTCTTGAAATCTTAAACCTCGAAAATAACCCCATCACATCCGTTGAGCAGGGGGCTTTCGAAGGTCTTCCGGAAGTCCTTCGTCAAAAAATGGAACAAGAATATCCGGTCAAACCGTAAATAAAGGTAATCTTATAAATAACACTTCTCTCAACATCACCCTTCCGAACGGAAATACCCCTCTTTTTTTCAGTTCTCTTATGGAGAGATCGGTAAGGATAAAAGATACTTGCCTCATGCGCGCTGTTTCTTCGTAACCGGAACGCTTCTCTCCCCCAAGAAATCTTTTCTGGCTTTTAATGGTTATTCCGATTAGAACGAAAAATAATATATGCATCCATTCGGGAGGACCCTTTTTATGCAGACCAACGCCGTTCATGATTTATTCAATAAATGCTACGAGAAACAAGGCCTTTTTAAGGAAATTCGAGAAACGGACGAACACTATTTTGCTCAGCCCGTATTGGAAGGACCTTTGGGACCGCATATGATGTTTTCCGGTCGGCGTATGATCGTTTGGTCCATTAATGACTATTTGGGTCTCGCCTGTCATCCGGAACCGCGAAGAGCGGCGGAAAAGGCTCTTCTTGAATACGGAACGGCTTATCCGATGGGCGCTCGACTGATGAGCGGCTATACGAAAAATCATGCTGCCTTTGAAAGAAAATTAGCCGATTTCAGTCAGAAGGAAAGTGCCCTTCTTTTTAATTACGGTTATTTGGGAATTCTCGGAATCATTACTTCTCTCATCGGCCCGAAAGATACGGTGATCATCGATCATGATGCTCATGCCTGTATCGTTGACGGAGCCAAGTTGGCTACGACGAAGCGACATCAATTTCGTATTTTCAGGCATAATGATTTGGCCCATCTGGAAAAAATTCTTCAATCGGTTAATCAAAACCGGGAAGGGGGTATTTTGATCGTGACGGACGGGGTATACGGAATGAGCGGAGAACTGGCCCCGTTACGAGAACTATGCGATCTAAAGGACAAGTACGGAGCTAAATTGCTGGTCGATGATGCCCACGGCATCGGGATCATGGGTTCTTCCGGCCGGGGAACCGGGGAGCATTGCGGCGTTCAGGATCGGATCGATCTCTACTTTGCCACTTTTGCCAAATGTTTTGCCGGCATAGGGGCCTTCGTTGCCGGTCCTCGAGAAGTCATCGAACACATCAATTGGAATGCCAGACCCCTTATCTTCGCCAAAAACCTTCCTCTGATTTATGTGGAAGCCCTTTCGGCAACACTGGACGTCATGCAAAAAGAACCCGGAAGAAGAAAAACCCTTTGGCACATTTCGGACACCCTTCAAAAGACATTGGTAAGCGAGGATTTCCATATCGGGAATACCGGATCTCCCATCACTCCCGTTTATATGAAACTCAACGGTATTGAGGAAACGAAAAACTTTATCTATCGATTACGTGAAGAATATCACGTCTTTGCTTCCGGTGTCATGTATCCCGTCGTTCCTCCGGGTATTCTTTTGTTGCGATTGGTACCGACGGCCCTCCATTCTCCGGAAGACATCAAGGATACGATCGATGCTTTGATTGCCATTCGCAAAGGATAATTATGTCTTTCTATTCCGCCCTGGATCATTTGGAATGCAGTCGATGCCGAAAGAAGCATTCCTCCGAATCTCTGATCAACGTCTGCTCCTGCGGCTCTCCTCTTTTGGTTCGTTACGATCTCGATAAGGCTCGAAAACTAACCGATCCGAAAAAGATTTCCGCACGCAACGGCGACATGTGGCGCTATCATGAAATTTTACCCGTTCTCGATCCTTGTCACGTCATTTCCTTGCGCGAAGGTTTTACGCCTCTGTTTTCCCTCAAAAGGTTCGGGGAGAAGCTTTCGTGCCCCTCTCTTTTTCTCAAGTATGAAGGAGGAAACCCGGGAGGAACCTTCAAGGCGAGAGGAGCTTCTTCCGGCCTTTCGAAGGCCGTTGAACTCGGCGCTCGTAAAGTGGCCGTGGCCACGAACGGCAATGCCGGAGAAGCGTGGGCCATGTATGCTTCGCAAGGCAATGTTTCCGCCACGATCATCATGCCGATCGATGCCCAGGAAATGACGAAAACGATTTGTCATGCTTCGGGTGCAAATACCCTATTGATCCGGGGAATGATTTCCGATGCCGGCAAGTATATCGAAGAGCATAAAAAGGGAAATGACTGGTTTGACGTCTCTACCTTAAAAGAACCCTATCGTTTGGAAGGGAAAAAAACGATCGCCCTGGAAATTGTCGAGCAAATGGGCTGGTCTTTTCCCGATGCGGTCGTCTTTCCTACCGGAGGGGGAATTTCCATTGCGGCCGCCTATAAGGCTTTTCGGGAGCTCAAGGAATTGGGTTGGGTAAAGGGAGAACTTCCCCGATTGATTTCGGTGCAGGCATCGGAGTGTTGCCCTTTGGAAAAAGCTTTTCGGGAAGGAAAAAATCAAACCGAATTTTACGAAAAAGCCCGAACGCAAGCGAACGGGCTGCGCGTACCGAAACCCTTCTGCGACTTTATGGTCCTGGAAGCGATCTACCAAACCGGCGGAACCGTCCTTTCGGTAACGGATGAAGAGATGATCGAAGGAGTACGGGAGATCGCCCGATCGGAAGGTTTTTTCCTTTGCCCGGAAGCGGGTGAAGGTCCACTACCGGATCCCCCCATGGGAGGACGACATCATCTCCGCCGCGGCACTCGCCTTGTGGCGAGCCGGAGGACCGGAGACCCGCTACGCGGCGGCGATCGTGAAC
>CAYGJM010000086.1:3573-5751 GCA_964350295.1 uncultured bacterium
ATCGATGCTCTTCCCTGATTTTAATGATAAGATCGTCTGGATTACCGGTGCTTCGGACGGTTTGGGAAGACAATTGGCCATCCGGCTGGCGCAATGTCGAGCCAAACTCGTGATAACGGCTCGTAACCGGGAAGGACTGGATCAAACGGCCGGCCTCTCCGGTATTCCCGAAGAAAATATTTTGATCCTTCCGATGGACTTAACCGATTTATCCCCGGAAAAAGCAAAAGAACTCGAACGTCGTTTTTCGGAAAAATTTTCTCATTTGGATCTTCTCATTCACAATGCATCCGTATCGCAACGCTCGCTCGCTGCAGAAACGGAAGAGAGCGTCGAAAGAAAAATTATGGAAACTCTTTTTTTCGGCCCCGTAAAACTCACAAAGCTTCTTTTTCCTTATCTTCTCAAAAGCGCCCGCCCGAAAATTGTGATTATCGGAAGTCTTGCCGGGAAATTCGGCGTTCCTTTGCGATCGACCTATAGCGCTGCCAAACATGCCCTGCACGGCTACTTCGAAGCTTTTGCCGCGGAGAATCCGACGATTTCCCTTTCTTTTTATATTTTGGGAGGAATTCGAACGAACTCGGCCCTCCATGCCCTGACGGCAAAGGGTACGCCGAGAAACCAACCGGATATTTGGCATAACCGAAATATGCTGCCGGAAGAATGCGCCCGTAAAATTGTGAATACCCTTCTTGATGAGCGGGAAGAGCGCGTCATCGGAAATATCGAGAAACTCTCGTTGATTCTTCGATCCCTTTTTCCGAAGATACATCGGAAAATCCTGCGCCGCTTTCTGGAGAGGGAGCGGAAGGATCTTCATTAGTTTCTTTTTCTTTGCCGTATCGAACGCAGCCCGTAAAACTCATAAAGGCATAAACCAAGGCGACCCATAGAAATCCCAAAGCTATCGCGATTAAGAAATAATGCTCGCCCAAAGGTTCCATAAAAGGAGCAGGCTCGAGAAGATAAAATACGTTTTCTCCGGAAAAAAGATCGAACAGATAAATGAATCCGCAATAAATCAAAAACATGAGAGCGGCAAAATAGACCGATCCTTCGGATAATCGCCGTTTCTTGACCCGAATGAAATAAAAACTCATTAGCAACGGTATGAGATGCTTAATCCAATAAGTCATCCAAAACAAAGGCCTTACTTTTAAACCGACGGCATAGGGATTATTGGGCATCAAACAGATAAAAAAACAACCGATCCACGTGAAAAAAAAATAAGTATCGAATAGCTTTTGCCGGAAAAAAAATAAGAGATAAATATTCAGAAAAACGCATAAATTGCACAACCATAAGACTTGAGAAGGGTAACGTCTGAAGATATCGACCAGGCAAAAAATTTGGGAGATGACGAGCAAGACTCCTAAAACGGCAAAGACTTTTACCTTACAAAAAATGAGAAAGATAAACAAAGCCACAAAGCCGAATAGGGCATAGACATAAACGGAATCCATCCGAAATTCTCCGAAAGCTCATTACTTTTTGCTTAGCGAATCGTTACGCAAAAAGTCAAGGAGTTTTCAAAAATGTTCCGATCCGTTCCCGATGATCCCCGGGAACGGATAAATCGATCGTCAGATCGGCATACTTGCGATAAATCACCTCTCTTTCCCGGTAGATGCTTTCAAAGGACTCTTCGAAACGATCCGGATTTAAAAAGGCCGGAATTCCTCGACGAAGAATTCTTTCCTTTAATACTTCCTTTTTGTCGCAAAGGTAAATCATCCGTCCGATTTTGCGCAATTCCTCGGCCGTCTCCGGACAAAGAACGGCTCCTCCGCCCGCTGCTATCACCTTGCCTCCCGCAGGACTGATTTTTTTGATAATCCTTTTTTCCCGCTCCCGAAAACCGGCAGGATCCAAAGTATACATGTCTCTCCGAAAGAGTTTTTTTCCCGTCTCCTCCAAATATTCCTTCTCGATTTCCTCATCCGTATCGATAAAGGGTCGATTTTCCGCCAAAGCCCAAGCTCTACCGAGGGTGGTTTTTCCCACGCCGTGAAAACCGAATAAAATGACGCTTATGAGCACGATATTTTAGCTCCCAAGTTTTGAAAGCACGGGATAAAATCCGGATAACTTTTTCGAATGCACGTGACACCGTTCAACGTACTGGGCCCCTCGGCAAAGAGAGCAGCCACGATTAATGATAAGGCAATTCGATGA
>CAYGJM010000087.1:0-1233 GCA_964350295.1 uncultured bacterium
GCATTTAACACAAAAACAGAGAGAATTATTCGATTACATTCAGAACTATATTCAAAAATATCGGAACTCCCCGAGCTTTCAGGAAATTCGTCGACACTTCGGTTTTGCTTCGCAAAGCTCCGTTTATAAGTATTTACATATTTTGAAAGAAAAAGGATTTATTCATATCGATAAATCTGCGGGTTCAGCTATTTCCCTGATCCATATGCCTCCGATTTCTTTTCGAAAAAAACAGGAATTACCCTTGTTCGGTTATCTTTGCGACGGCGGGGAAATCGAAGAGGCTTCCGAAAAAATCATGATTCATTTTTCTTTAAATAAGCGGCTTTCCTCAAATTGCTATTTATTAAAAATTAAAGGATCCGATTTTCAGGAAGCCGGATTATTACACGATGATCTCATTGTCGTGGAGCCTCGCAGCGAAGCCATCGAAGGAGAAATGATTTTAACCTACCTTTATCAGGAAGAGCTCTTAATTCGAAAGTACTTTCCGATGGGTCCTTACGTTCGTTTGGAAGCGGCGAATGCCGAGATTGAGCCGATTGTCATTCTTCCCGAAGAACTGGCCGTTAAAGGAGTTCTATTGGGTATGATTCGGCAATACTGACTAAAAAAGGAAATTTTTTCAGGGTCTTTCGGCTTTTATTTTTTCCAGAAAGAATACGACTCCCGACGATAGGATATAACCCCAGGCCGGAAGAAAGAGCATGAGAGAAAAAAGATGCAGGAATCCCCAAAAAAGAACGACGGCCGATGCCGAGGCCAGTAGTACCAAAGAAAAAGATTTCATCCTGAAATGTAAGAGATTCAGCCCGGGAAATTTTAAGCGGCTGACCATGAGGTAACCTAAAAAAAACGGAATGATCGTCATGATCAAACAGCGTGAAGTGACGGGGAGACCGGGCAAGAGAGGGGAGGTTACCAAGAGATGACCCGAAATTAAGGCGAGAGCGGCGGCGGGGATGGGAAGTCCCGTAAAGACTTTTTTCTCCTTTATTGCCGGGTTCTTTTCCGTTTTTTTAATAGCATTCGTATTGAAGCGGGCCAGGCGAAGGATACCGCATAAGGAATAGACGAGCCCGGATCCGATCAATAAAAAAAAGAGATAGGAAGTTTGCGGAAAAGAAAAGCTTTTTAGGAGGACGACGGCCGGGGCCACTCCGAAAGTTATCGCATCGGCCAGTGAATCGAATTGGATGCCGAATTCGCTTTCGGCTTTGAGAATGCGGGCTA
>CAYGJM010000087.1:1243-5638 GCA_964350295.1 uncultured bacterium
TCCGCAAAGGCGGCAAGAAGTAACAAGACGGCCGAAGATTCGAAGACGGCATGGTTTACTGCGGACTCTTGTAGCAGGGTCATTCGGAAAATAACGAAAAGTCCGCAGGAAAGGCTGAAAGCCGTAATGATATTCGGAAGAAATAGCAGACGCTTCATACCAAAACTGTTGTTAAAAACGAAAGAATAGCAGAAGATAGCTTTAAAAGAAACGCAACTATTTTTTTAAAGTTATTCTTTGATCGAGTCTTATCCGTCTCATTCTCAAATAAATAATTTTTTTCCGGATTCCGGCAGACAAAACGCTGGACAAAAAAAATAAAAATACTATATCTAGTATCGGAAAATGCACATTACTACTACATGTGGTATGTGTTGGCATTTCTTGTGGTATTTAAGGACTTAAGGATAAAAAGGAGCTTTTATGTCAGAATCGCGGACGCGAATGATCGAAAAAAACAAATCTTCCCCCTCTCCGGATCTTCAAAATATGACCGTCGTGAAAAGAAGCGGCGTCATCGTTCCGTTTCGTTCGGAACGTATTTTTAACGCCCTTGAAGCTTCCGTGCGCGATACCTACAAGAAAGAAAAAAAACAACCCCTTTCCGATGAACTCGTCCAAATTATCGAGCAGGTCACGGAATCGGTCATGGAGGCCCTAACGGAGAAATTTAAACGAGGCGAGTCGTTAACCGTTGAGGGAATTCAGGACATCGTTGAAAAAAAATTAATGGAAGCCGGGCATCACGCAGTCGCCAAAGCCTATATCATTTATCGAGATCAACATAAACACTTACGAGAGACGAAGGAAGCCTTTCCCCGAGTCATCCGTTCCGATCGGCAGTCGATCGTTCGTTTCAATCCCATAAAAATTGCTTCGGTGATCGAAAGAGCCTTTCGACGCACTTTGGGAATCGAGGGAGTCACGCCCCCCTCCATCATCGAAACCGTCAATCAACTGACTTCGGTAACGATTGCGAATATTTTGAACGAGGATATCGACAAGCCCGTATCTACCGAGCGGATTCAGGAGTCTATCGAAAACGGCTTGATGGCTGCCGGGTATTTCAAAATGGCCAAGTATGTTATTTTGGAAAGATCTTCCAAGCGGGAATATAAACCTTCCGCACCGGCATCACCGATTCCCGAAAAGGTGAAAAATACGTTTCGTTTGAAGGAGTTCGTCGAGGAAATTTTTGCTTTTGCCGCTCGAGGCCGGGATATTGCCGTTCAAGAGCTCATTGAAAAAACCTGTTCTTTAACTTTTGAAGGAATCGGAGAGAAGGAAACGCATACGGCAGCCGTGATGGCGGTAAAGGAAAAGATTGAATCGGAGCCGATACATGCCAAAGTAGCTTCGCGTATTTTACTCGATTCTCTTTATCGCGAAACTTTATCTTGTTCGGGTAATGCACCGCGTCTGCAGAGCATTCACGAGAGTTATTTTATTCGCTACATGCAAAGCGCAAAAACCGAAGATTCGCGACTCGATCCGAAATTATCCGACTTCGATTTAAAAACCTTGTCTCGTGCTTTGGATTTACAAAGAGACCTTGATTTTTCTTATTTAGGATTACAAACTCTTTACGACCGCTATTTTATTCACAAAGATCAAAGACGACTGGAAACGCCTCAAATTTTTTGGATGCGCGTGGCCATGGGGCTTGCCCTTAATGAGGGAGAGAAAAAAAATGAAAGGGCCATTGAGTTTTATCATATCCTTTCGAACGGTTACTTTCTCTCCTCCACGCCTACCTTATTCAATGCCGGAACGAAACATGCTCAGTTGAGTTCTTGTTATCTATCGACCGTGGGAGATGACTTACAGAGCATTTTCAAGGTCATTTCTAACGATGCCCAGCTTTCGAAATGGGCAGGCGGGATCGGGAATGACTGGACGCCGATTCGTGCCACGGGTTCCGTCATTAAGGGAACAAACGGTTCCAGCCAGGGAGTGATTCCTTTTCTGAAGATCGTGAACGATACGGCCGTTGCCGTCAATCAGGGAGGGAAGCGAAAGGGAGCGGCCTGCGTGTATTTGGAAACTTGGCATTTGGATATTGAAGACTTCTTGGAGTTGAGAAAAAATACCGGAGACGAGAGGCGCCGTACTCACGATATGAATACGGCGAACTGGATTCCCGATTTGTTTATGAAAAGAGTCTCAAAAGGAGAAAAGTGGACTTTATTCAGTCCCTCCGACGTTCCGGACTTGCACGACCTGTACGGAAAGGCTTTTGAAAAGAGGTATATCGATTATGAAAAGCAGGCTCGTGAAGGAAAAATCAAACTGTTTAAAGAGATTGAAGCAACGGCATTATGGCGCAAATTATTGACCATGCTCTTCGAAACGGGGCATCCGTGGATTACTTTTAAGGATCCTTGTAACCTTCGTTCTCCTCAGGATCACGTCGGGGTCGTTCACTCTTCCAATCTGTGCACCGAAATCACCCTCAACTCTTCTTTGGAAGAGACGGCCGTTTGCAATATAGGTTCGGTGAATTTGGCACGCCATATTTCCGAGAAGGGGTTGGATAAAAAACGATTGCGACAAACGGTTCGTACCGCCATGCGCATGTTGGATAACGTTATCGATATTAATTTTTATCCGATCGAAGAAGCCGAAAGATCCAACCGAAAACATCGTCCGGTAGGTTTGGGAATCATGGGGTTTCAGGATGCTCTTTACGTGCAGGGAATCTGTTATGCTTCCTATGAAGCCGTTGAATTTTCCGATGTTTCCATGGAGATGATCTCTTACTTCGCCATCGAAGCCTCTTCCGACTTGGCCAAAGAGAAGGGGACTTATTCCTCGTATAAGGGCTCGAAATGGGATCGAGGCATTTTACCGATCGATTCGCAAAAAATATTACGGGAAGAAAGGGGCGAAGAGTATGTCGATATCAATACCGATACGACGATGGATTGGGATTCCTTGAGAGAAAAGATCAAAAAACAGGGCATGCGAAACAGTAATACGATGGCAATAGCCCCGACGGCTACCATAGCCAATATTGCCGACGTTTATCCTTCCATAGAGCCTTCTTACAAGCATCTGTTCGTTAAGTCAAATTTATCGGGAGAGTTCACCGTGATCAATCCTTATTTGATCGCCGAATTGAAAAAAAGAAATCTGTGGAATAAGGAAATTCTTGACGAGATCAAATATTATGACGGATGTATTGCCGAAATCGAGCAAATTCCCGAAGAAGTAAAACGCTTGTTTCTGACGGCATTCGATATCGAGCCCGAATGGTTGATCGAGTGTGCGGCAAGACGTCAAAAATGGATTGACATGGCCCAATCCCTGAATTTATATCTGAATGAACCAAGCGGAAAAAAAATGCATAACATGTATTTTCTGGCTTGGAAAAAGGGGTTGAAAACCACGTATTATTTGAGAACTTTGGGAGCGACGCAAATCGAAAAGTCTTCGACGGACGTAAACAAAAAGGGTATTCAACCCCGTTGGATGAAAAGCGTCTCCGCTTCTTCGGAAATAGCCGTCGTCCGAAGCGATAAGCCCAAGGCGTGCGATTTATCGGAAGGTTGTGAAAGTTGCCAGTAAAAAGAGGAGTAAAACATGTTAGAGTGCGAAACAAAGAAAAAATCCGAAAAGGATGAAAAATTTTTAGTGAATTGTAAAACCGTCGACGACAATCAACTCATGCCGATTAAGTACAAATGGGCGTGGGAGCACTACCTGAACGGCTGTGCGAATCACTGGATGCCTACCGAAGTGGGAATGGGAAAAGATATCGAAATGTGGAAGTCCGATCAACTGACCGAAGGGGAAAGACATTTAATTTTGAGAAATTTAGGTTTTTTCAGTACGGCCGAGAGTTTGGTCGCCAATAATTTGGTATTAGCCATCTATAAGCACCTGACCAATCCGGAAGCCAGGCAGTATCTGCTCCGACAGGCTTTCGAAGAGGCCATTCATTCCCATACGTTTTTATATATCGTGGATTCTTTGGGGCTCGAAGAAAAATCCTTGTTTAATATGTATCGGGAGATTAACTCGATACACGGAAAGGATGAATTCGAAATGAAACTGACGGAAGATATTTTGGCAGAGGATTTTTCGACGAAAACACCCGAAGGGCTGGCTAAATTCTTAAAGAATCTGATCGGTTATTACATCATTATGGAAGGAATTTTCTTTTACAGCGGTTTTGCCATGATCCTCTCCTTGCATCGTCGCAACAAAATGACCGGGATCGGGGAACAATTTCAGTTCATCCTTCGCGATGAAACCGTTCACTTGAATTTCGGTATTGATTTGATCAACGGTATCAAAGCGGAAAATCCTTCCGTTTGGTCCGAATCCCTACGCAAGGAAGTCATCGCTATGATCGAAGAAGCCGTTCGTTTGGAAATTCTCTATGCCGAGGAT
>CAYGJM010000088.1:0-5636 GCA_964350295.1 uncultured bacterium
AAAAGAAGATTTGCGGAAGACGCAGGCCTATCAAAGAGAGCTGTTAAAAGAATACGTGGATGCCGCCTCCTTGTTGAGCTCTTCTCCTTATTTCTTTACCAAACCTCGAGAAACGGAAATCAAAAATGCGGAAATAGCCGTTATTTTCCATCTTCCCGATAACCCGGTGAACGTGGTTATTCAATTAGCCTTACGACTGCCCTTCCGTTCGAAACCTTTGAACGTTCCTAACGTAAGGGCTTTTTTAAATGCCATCCGTTTTCGCGAATCCCTGCTTTTAGGAGGGAAGCGTTACAAGTTTACGATGCAGTCCTTCTCCCCGGAACAAGGGGAAATTATTAAGATGATGATCGATCACGTCAGTAGCCAAGGTATCGAAACCGATCCGAATCCCAAGGTTATTCCCTTTTCGAAGATCATTTTCGGTGACCTGTTATTCAAAACCTATCGCATGGCTTTGCAACAAACGACCACATACGTGCGAGAGGGAGAGGAAAAGCGTTTATTATTGCAGCCCTTTTATTGCGGCAATATAGAAACGGCTTTGACTTTCTCTCCGGTAAAGGCCCATATTCAGTTTCGCTTGGAATCGATGGAGATTCCTTCGCCGAAACTTTTTTTGCAGCCGCTCATTTTATTGGAAGAGACCGCTTATAAGCCGGAAGAGCCGCTTCTTTTTGAAGGAGTTTATCCCGGTGCTCTTATCGAAAATGTTTATTATGCTTTCGTACCCGAAATCAAAAGGGTTCACTTGCAGGATCTCGGTTATATTTCGAACGTGGTGATTCCGGAACCGCTTTTGGGAACTTTTATTGAAAATTCTCTCCCCGAATTGTTGCATTTCGCAAAAGCGGAAAATCAAAATTCTCTCAAGAAATTTACGACGCTTCCTTTCGTTAGCGAGCTGCGGGCTCGCTGCAAAATTTCTTATATAGACGGGGAAATGGATGCGGCTCTTTATTTTATTTATGAGTCGGTTGAAATACCGGCCTCGGGAAATGAGTTAACGGAAGAGCATCTTTCGGCTTTCCTGACGAAAGACGGGATCTTGGCACGTAATCTGACGGAAGAAAAAAATATTATCGAAGGGTTATTTCAAGGTTTTATTTTGAATCCCAAATCGGGCCTTTTCGTGGCTAAGTCGGAAAAATCGGTTGTTGAATTTATGACTTCCATCATTCCGGAGTATCAAAATCGAATTGTCTTTGAGTGTCCGCAAAATTTATTGGATCAGTTCATCTATGACGAAACGAAATTCGAATTGATTTTTAGCGAAAGCGATGAAATTGATCAATTCCGGGTTGAGCTGAAAGTCGACGGCCATTTGAATAACATTCCTATGGACTTGTTGTGGGATTGTTGTTCTTCAAAACGAAATTTTATAGAACTGGAAAATGGGCCGGCCAAAAAAAGTCAGAAAATTTTAGTATTGGATTTGGAAAAATTAACGCCGGTCGTTCAATTTTTCGATGAGATCGGATTAGTAACCGTTGAAAACCACACGGTATTGCGTCCCCTTTGGGCTTTGGCCGGAATTCATGCCACGCAGTTCGAAAATCTGCCGATTCAAGTTTCATTCAGTTCCAAAATAGAGGAAATACAAAACCAGATTCTCGGAAGCGTCGATTTCCGGGCTTCGCCGGTTCCTCCGGAAATTAAAGCTGATTTGCGCAAATATCAACTCGAAGGGGTGCATTGGCTCGAGCGATTGCGTTCGATGCACTTGAACGGGATTTTAGCGGATGATATGGGGTTGGGTAAAACTCTTCAGGCCATCGTGGCCATTACGCAGTATTTTTCCCGTAAGGATGCCAAGGGAGTTTGCTTGATCGTATGTCCGACTTCCCTGCTTTATAACTGGTACGAAGAGGTACAGCGTTTTAATCCTTTGTTAAAAACCCTGGTAATTGACGGAGTTCCTAATCAGCGAAAGAAATTACTCGGACAAATCAAGAAGTATCAGGTTGTTATTACGACATACAGTCTTCTTCAAAAAGACGTCGAGGCTTATGAGAAGGCAAAGCTGGCCTACATTATTTTGGACGAAGCTCAACACATTAAAAATCGTAGCACCAGAAATGCTCAATCCGTTAAACTCCTTCGCTCGGCTTATAAGTTGATTTTAACGGGAACGCCTATCGAGAACTCCCTTTTGGAGTTGTGGAGTTTATTTGACTTTTTAATGCCGGGATTATTGAGTACGTACAAGAGGTTTATAGAGAAATACATCCGAGATTCGGGACATGCGCATAAAGAGAATATGGAACAGCTTAAAAAGAAGGTGTCGCCCTTTATTTTAAGAAGAATGAAAACCGATGTTTTAGAAGATCTTCCTCCCGTTTCCCATATTATGTATCATTGTCAGTTGGCACCTGCGCAGCAGGAGCTTTATAAGACTTACGTAAATAACGCCCGAGAAGAGCTTTCTTCTTTGGTAAAAAAGGAAGGATTCGAGAAAATACAGATCCACGTGTTGGCAACGCTGACTCGTTTGAAGCAAATTTGCTGTCATCCGGCTATTTTTGCCAAGGATATCGTAGAACCCGGAGATTCGGCTAAGTACGATATGTTGACCGAATTATTGGAGACTTTGATTGAAGGGAAACATAAGATCGTGATCTTTAGTCAATATACGAAAATGTTAAAGATTATGAAAAATGATTTGGAGTCTCGGGGCGTTTCGTTTTCTTATTTGGATGGGGCTTCCAAGAATCGACTGGAGATCGTTAAGAATTTTAATGAGGATCCTTCGATATCGGTATTCTTGGTTTCCTTGAAGGCCGGGGGGGCCGGATTGAATTTGGTGGGTGCCGATACGGTCATTCATTATGATATGTGGTGGAATCCGGCCGTTGAAAACCAGGCTACCGATAGGGTGCACCGCATAGGACAGCAGAAATCGGTGATGTCTTATAAGTTAGTGACATTGGGAACGATCGAAGAAAAAATCATTACGATGCAGGATAAAAAAAGAGGCTTGGTTAAAAAGGTCATTTGTTCCGACGACGAAGCCATGTCCAAGTTGACTTGGGAAGAAGTTTTGGAACTCTTGCAGGTTTAAAAGGTATTCATGAGTAAAAGAAATCAGTTAAGAGCTTCCTTGGAAAATTTACGGGCCGTTGTTTTGCAGCGTTTTCATCGGTTGAGCGGTTTTTTTTCCAGTGACATCGGAATCGATCTCGGTACGGCTAATACCCTGGTTTATGTTAAAGGGAGGGGGATCGTGTTGACGGAACCTTCCGTCGTGGCCGTTGACTCCAAAACTCACGAGGTTCTGGCCGTAGGTCATAAAGCCAAGGCCATGTTGGGAAAAACTCCCCAAAAAATTCATGCGGTTCGGCCGATGAAAGACGGGGTAATTGCCGACTTTGAAATTGCCGAAGGGATGTTAAAGGAATTAATTCGAAAGGTAACTCCCAAAAGAAGTTTGTTTCGACCGCGTATTCTGATAGCCGTTCCTTCCGGGATTACGGGAGTGGAAAAAAGAGCGGTCGAGGATTCGGCATTACATGCCGGTGCCCAGGAAGTGATTTTGATCGAGGAACCGATGGCCGCCGCGATAGGAGTCGATTTACCGGTGCACGAGCCTTCGGCAAACATGATTATCGACATAGGAGGCGGAACGACGGAAATAGCCATTATTTCTCTCGGCGGTATCGTCGAAGCTCGTTCCTTGCGCATAGCGGGAGACGAGTTCGATGATTGCATCATGAATTATATGAGGCGTACTTATAATTTGATGATCGGGCCGAGAACGGCCGAAGAAATTAAAATGACTATCGGATCGGCTTATCCCTTGGGGGAGAATGAGCTTGAAATGGAAGTGCGGGGACGGGACCAAGTGGCCGGTCTCCCGATTACGAAGCGGATTAATTCCGTTGAGATCCGAGAATGTTTGGCCGAACCCGTGCAGCAAATTATCGAAGCGGTAAAGTTGACGCTGGAAAAGTGCCCTCCCGAATTGGCTGCCGATCTGGTAGAGCGAGGAATGGTACTGGCGGGCGGGGGAGCCTTATTAAAGGGAATCGATAAAGCTTTGATCAAGGAGACGGGTCTTCCGATGATTATTGCTCCCAATCCTTTACTGGTCGTCTGTCTCGGAACCGGAAAGGCTTTGGATTATTTGGATAAATTCAAAAAGAGAAAAGTAGGGATATAAGGCAGATGTCGTGGGAAACCGCTCTAAGAGAGTGGACGGATAATCCGTTATTAAGAGATTGGATTGCGGATAAGATAGCCTTGTGTCAACCCGAGGAGGTCCGATTTTGTACGGGTGGACGGGAAGAATTCAACGATCTCATGCAAAAATTACTTCGGGCGAAGACCGTCATACGTCTAAATGAAAAGTACTATCCGAACGGTTATTTAGCAAGATCCGACCCCGCCGATGTAGCTCGAGTAGAAAATCGAACTTTCATTTGCAGTGAAAAAAAATCGGATGCCGGCCCGAGCAATCACTGGTTTGACCCTCAAGAAATGAAACGCATGCTTCGAGATCTTTTTCGGGGATGCATGGAAGGAAGAACCCTGTACGTCGTCCCTTATTGCATGGGTCCTCTCGGTTCTCCTTTTTCATATCTCGGGATTGAAATTACCGATTCCCCCTATGTCGTTTGTTCCATGGCTTTAATGACCCGAATGGGAACGGAAGTTCTGAAAATGCGGAAAGACGATTTTTTCGTTCCGGGAATGCACTCCGTCGGAAGACCTCTTCGAAAGGGAGAAAAGGATGTCCCCTGGCCTTGTAATCCGAGTCAATTATACGTCGCCCATTTCCCCGAAGATAAAAGCATTTGGTCATTCGGTAGCGGATACGGAGGAAATGCCTTGTTGGGAAAGAAATGTTTTGCCTTGCGTATAGCTTCCGTTTTGGCCAAGGAAGAAGGTTGGCTTGCGGAACATATGTTGATTGTCGGAGTAACGAATCCTTCGGGAGAAAAAAAATATTTTGCGGCCGCTTTCCCTTCCGCTTGCGGGAAGACGAATTTAGCCATGTTGACTCCTTCTCTGCCCGGGTGGAAAGTCGAATGCGTGGGTGACGATATTGCTTGGATTCGTTTCGGCTCGGACGGCAGGTTATATGCCGTCAATCCGGAAAACGGCTTTTTCGGCGTCGCTCCCGGAACATCTTTCGAATCGAATCCCAATGCCATGTATGCCATGGAAAAAAACGTTATCTTTACCAATGTGGCTCTCACGGATGACGGCGATGTTTGGTGGGAGGGAAAGACGAAGGAAATTCCGAAACATTTGATCGATTGGCAAGGGCGCGATTGGGTCCCCGGCTCCTCGGAAAAAGCGGCGCATCCGAATGCGAGGTTTACCGTTCCGGCAAGGCAATGTCCCATTATTGACCCGGATTGGGAAAATCCGAAAGGAGTTCCTCTGGAAGGGATTATTTTCGGAGGAAGGCGATCCGGCGTGATTCCTCTGGTTACTCAGGCCTTTGATTGGCAGCACGTCGTTTTTTTGGGGGCTTGCGTTTCTTCGGAAAGGACGGCTGCCGCGGAAGGAACCGTCGGAGAATTAAGACACGATCCTTTTGCCATGTATCCGTTTTGCGGTTATCACATCGGAGATTATTTTTCTCATTGGCTCAAAATGGGCGTTAAGGGCCGATCGGAAAAATTGCCGAA
>CAYGJM010000089.1:0-5477 GCA_964350295.1 uncultured bacterium
ATGTCCCGGATAACAGGTAACCGAAAGCCATCCGCCGGGCTTTAAGAGAAGAAGGGACCGTTGCAGGCTTCGTACGGTCGTTTGCGCACCTGTTTTGATCGTTTTATCGCTGCCGGGCAAAAAACCCAGGTTATAGATGATCAAATCGATGGTGTTCTTTTCGGCAAAAGACATGTGCTCGTGGCATTCGTTATGGAAGAAAATGGGTAACCGAGGGAAATTAAGTAATTCTCGGGATAAAAGATCTCGCGTTCGCTCTATGGCCTGCGGCTGGATGTCTACCAGGTGAAGAATGCCTTTTCCCGAGGAAAAGAGCTGTCGGGCCACAAAGAGGGAATCTCCCCCGTTCCCGCAGGTTGCATCGATAACGAAGGAGCCCGGCCGGAGAATGCCCCGCCAGAGGAAATGAGAGTAGGAAACGGTTGACTTTAAAATCATAAGCCTTTAAAATATAAGCGGAGATCGTAACAAATCGCTTTATTTTTATCTCCCTATTTTTTAAAGTTCTTCTCAAAAAAATTAAAAAGAGTTCTTTTTATGACGTTTCCTTTCGATGCAATCCAAACCTCTTGGCAGCAATACCGCTCTTCCGGAAATCCGACGGACTTACAATCGGTCGGATACGATCCCGAAGATGCTTTTTGGGCTCCCGAGGCGGCCCGAATGGCCAAAAAGATAAAAGAAGGTGGATTTTCCGTCGAATGGTCTCGGCAAATGTTCGTTTTCCGAAACGAACGGGGAGCTCCGTTTGCTTACGGAAAAACGGGAGCTTATCGCGGTGAACAGCAGATAACGTCTCAGAAAGTTGCCCGTTTCCTGAGTCGAGGATTTCTTCCTTTCAGTCCGATTCCTCCGGGGTTGCTATATGTGTTGGACGGAAATAATTCAAAAATAGTTTACGATCAAATCACCGAGGAAGATTTTTTTGATGAAGAGACGGAAGGGGAAGAAAGTCGTTCTTTTTTGGCAACTTCGTCTCCGAATCCCCCCGAAGAGGATCGGAAAAAAGAGATTGTAGTCGAGCGGAAAGATTTCGATAGTGATGAGTCGATCCGTTTTGAACATTCGGATTCCCGACGTACCTCTTCTTCCGAAGAGGAATCCTCCGGCTCCGACGATTCCGATAGTGATGAATCCATCCGTTTTGAGCACTCGGATTCTCGCGGAACTCCTTCTTCGGAAGAAGAGACGGAATCCGACGAGGAGCTTTCCGACTCGGAGAGTAGTGAATCGGGCAGTTGCATCGTGAAAAGGATAGCCGGTCACTCCGAAGAAGAAGAGACGGTTTTTGGTAAAGGGGACTCCGGTTTGGCTCGTCGTTTGGAGTCGGCCGAATCGCAAAAACGAAAAATTCTTTTTGCTCGAGAAGAACTTGCGAACAGACAGGTCGTTTCTTATCTGCTGGAAGAATACAACGGTAAGATTTCTCCCTTTACGGGGAAACTCGTCGTCGTTCTCGTTCCCGCCCTGAATGAATTTGCTCAAGAGTGTACGGAAGCTACGTTCGAACGAGAAAAAATGTTTGAAACCCTTGTGAAAACGGTCCTGTTGATGGGGGTTTTTTCGTTAAGAGACGGCAGTAGGGATAATTTCTTCTTCAACGAAGAAAAAGCGGAAGAGAAGAAGAATCGATTTCTTGAAACGAATAATCTCTATGTTATCGATCCGGAGGAAATAATGCCCGATCGACGGAGTCCGGATCGAGCCGGAATACACCTTCCGATTCTCGGGTACCCTTTTGCTCGAAAGAAAATTCCCTCCGACCTTAAAGATGAGATAGCTTCCCGGGTTAAAGATTGGCGTTTTCTCGACATACGGCGCTTATTTCCGGAAGAAATGAAATATAGGCAAACCGCTTTGGAAGGCCTTCCGTCGGATCAAGAGATTTTTAATCCGTCGGCGGGATATTTTTTGCATAAGGATAAAAGCGATTTGGAGGAAGATTTATTCCGACCTGCTTTACCGGATGCAGGTCCCTACTCCTCGGGTTCTCTGGCTCTTCTGGCCGGAAGATTGCAAAGATTACAAAATGAAGTAAGCAAAAACGGATGTCCCGAAACGCTTTTAAAGATGATGGCCGTTATGGATGATGTTTTTTCTCGAGATTTGAATTCTCTTGAGGGGATTCGGAGGAAAACGGAGGATTCCGAGGAATCCCTTTCGGGCGAGGAGGAATTCTTGCGTAGCTCCTTATCGTTGGATACCACGAAGGAAGATGATTTTTACGGAAGAGTTTTAACGGAGATGGGGCGTACTCGAATGAAGAGACAAATATCTTGTTCTTTTTAGTTGAGTTTTACTTCTTTTATTCTATATGATGGCCGCTCTTTTAAAGAAAAAAGGGGTATTAGCTCAGTTGGTTAGAGCGCCACGTTGACATCGTGGAGGTCGGTGGTTCGAGTCAGCCATATCCCAATTTTTATCATGAAAGAGTATCACTCACTTCTGCAAGAATCTCAAGCTCGGATGGCTGCCCACTTCGTCGGTCGGGCCGTCCTTTCTCTTTTCCCGAAGGCCCAATTATCCGAAGCTTTCGTGTCGGGAGGGTATTTTTGCAGAGAAGTCTTTCCGAATCAGGAAATTACTAAAATTCATTCAGACCGAATCGAAGAGAGAACGGCCTCTTTATTGGCCGTCGAATCCGTGCCGGAGGTACGGGAGATGATGCGGGAGAATGCCATGGAGCTGTTTGCCTATCACGGGCAGAAAGAGCTCGTCTCCCTCTTGTGGGATCGTCGAACGCAAACGGTAAAAGTAGTTCAAACGGAAGAATTTTATGATCTTTATTGGGGGCCGCTCTCCGGAAAAAAGAACGGAAAATGTAAGATTATCGGGATAGAGCCCGTTTCCGGAACGCGAAAAATTCGCATTTTCGGAATCAGTGCTCCGGATAAGCCTTCTTTGAAAGAGGCTTTGGCGGCGGAAAGGAGAAAGGAAAAGAGATCGCACGTAAAAATCGGTGCTCGGATGAATCTCTTTCACGTGAAAGAAAAAGGTTGTATTTTCACGTTGAAAGGGGAACGCCTTTTACATCATTTTATTTGTGCCGTCGAGCGCCTCTTATCGGAATCGGGATTTCAAAAAATTTATGAACCGCTCCCCGTTCCCTTCTCGGAATGGGCCGGCGAGGCCGTAAATAATCGTTTTGAACGAGAAAAGCCGTTTCTCTGGAAATCGGTCGTTCGGGAAACTCCATCCGTATTTCGGGAAGGTTTATTGGCTTTGCGGGAGACCCTTTCCTCGGCTTATCTTTTCTTTTGCGATCAAGAAAACCTTTTAAGAGAAACCACTTCTTGCTTGCAAATCTACGAGGAAATCGCTAAAATCTTCGGTTTTTCGTTTGAAATCCTTCTTCAAGGGAAGAAAGAAGCTCTTTCCTTTCAAAAGGCGGAAGAAGCCCTTTGCGGGAGATCCTTCCTCCGAAAGGATGCGAAAGAAACCGAACTGGTCTTTTCGGTAAAAGACCGGATCGGTCGGATCGCGGATCAAGGATTTTTACGGTGGACGGAGTCTTCCGACGGTTCTTATCGGGCGGATGGGGTGTTTTTTCACTCGGCAGAGGCTTGTATGGCCGTTTTTTTGGAAAAAAAGGAAGGAATTCCTTCGGATAGTCCTTTTCATCCGGAAAAAATAAGGATTTTAGTTTTGGAGAGGGGGGAATCTTTCGCCGAAGAAATATATCTTTATTTTAAAAAAAAGGGAATAACCGTTAGTATGGACGGGACAAAAGAGAAAACGGAATTTCGATGGAGAAAGGCCTTTTCGGAAAAGGTCCCTTATACGGTTTTGATCGGGGAGAAAGAAAGCAAGACGGGGATGTTGACCCTGCGGGACTTGGGATCTCGGATCGAAAGAGAGTGTGCAAAAGAAGAGCTTTTGGCTTTATCGACGGGCCGTAAACTTAACAACTTATAGAGTGTACGATTGAGAATTAATCAACAAATCAGAGCGCGAAACGTCCGATTGATCGGAAGTGACGGGAAACAGGTAGGATTGGTCTTAACGGAGGAAGCCCTCCGCATGGCAAGAGAAGAGGGGTTGGATTTAGTCGAAGTATCGGCGAACGCGGAACCCCCGGTCTGTAAATTGATCGATTACGGTAAACTTCGTTACGATCAGACGAAAAAGGACAAGGAGAGTAAAAAATCTCAGCACCAAATCAAGGTCAAGGAGATTAAATTTAAGCCGAATATCAGCATGAACGATCTGGAATTCAAAACTCGGAAGGCCAGGGAGTTTTTGGAAAAGGGGAATAAGGTGCGCATCGTCTGTATTTTCCGAGGGCGAGAAATGCTGCATAAGGATGTCGGAGGAGAAGTCTTCGATAAGGTATGCGAAGATTTAAAAGATGTCGGGGCTCGGGAGAGCGGATCGAAATTGATGGGACGTATGTTGAGCGTCGTACTTTCCCCCGTGTCTCAGGTGAAAACGGGTAATAAAGGAGAAAAAAGTGCCTAAGATGAAAACGAAAAAAGCCGTGGCCGCAAGATTTTCGGTAACGGGGACGGGCAAATTGAAGAGAAGACGCCCGAATATGCGTCATATTTTGACAAAGAAATCCTCTAAAAGAAAAAGACAGCTGGGTAAGGATGCTCTTGTTCATGAGGGTCAGTTGAAAATGTATAAACGTCTTATGGGATTGTAAGAGAGGGGTATCATGGTTAGAATTACGAATGCGGTCGCTTCGAAAAAGCGAAAAAAGAGAGCCTATAAACAGGCAAAAGGCTTTGTAGGGGATAGAAAGAATCACCACCGGCTGACGAGCGATGCCGTTATGCGGGCAATGGCTTTTCATTATCGCCACAGAAAGCATAATAAAAGAAACTTCCGATCTCTTTGGATTATTCGGATCGGCATTGCGGCCAAAATGTGCGGTATTTCTTATAGCAAATTAATAAACGGATTGGCAAAGTCGGGCTGTTCGATTAATCGAAAGATGCTTTCGGAGTTGGCCATTCACGATTTCAAAAGTTTCAGCGATATTGCGAGCGTAGCAAAAACGGCCTTGGCAGCTTAATAACGCCTCCATTTCTCCGATTGTATGGAAAACGCGATCAAAAAAATTCGGGACGATTTTCGGAGAGATCTCCAAGAGGTCTCTCGTACCGATGACTTGGAATGCGTAAAAGTAAAGTTTCTGGGGAAAAAAGGGCCCGTTCAGGAATTAATGCTCTCTTTGAAGAGTTGCTCTCCGGAAGAGAGACCTCTTTTGGGGCGTAAGATCAATGTTTTGAAAGAAGAGTTGGCACACGCATGCGACCATCTTTCGAAAGAACTTCTCGCTCAAGAAGAGAAAGCCTTGTTGAAAACTCAAAAAATCGACGTCACCCTTCCCGGGAGACGTCGATTTTCCGGTAGTCTCCATCCCATACGTCAAACTCTGGACCGGTGTTTGGATATTTTTACGGAAATGGGCTTTTCCGTCCAATTAGGACCTCATATCGAACCGGATTACTTTAATTTTGAAGCTTTAAATT
>CAYGJM010000090.1:0-4891 GCA_964350295.1 uncultured bacterium
AGCTTGGAAGAGAAAATCGATCATATTATTCGATCGAAGGAGCAACTGACGGAAAGCATTATCGACAGTTCTTCGGAACAACAGGCCAAACTATTTACCCGAAGAGATCTTATTGAAATCCTGGAAGCCGTTCATAAGGAGGTTTATACGAATTCCTAAGAAAGCGAATCGGTTTTCTTTGGTTTTCCTTTCAAAAGAAAATGGATCGGAGTCCCTACGTAATGAAAACGCTCTCTCATTCGATTGATCAAAAAACTTCGATAATTCGGCGTTAGATAAGAAGCTCGATTCACAAATAACAGAAACGTAGGCGGGCTTCCCTTTACTTGCGTCGCATAGTAAATGCGCAGGCGTTTGCCGTTTACCAAAGGCGGGTGTTGTTTAGAAAGAGCCTCTTCAAAAAAAGCATTGATATCCGATGTCTCGGCCTTCTTCGTCAAACCGGTATACATTTGATCAATCAGAGGGTAAATTTTTTCCAAATTTCTTCCGGTTAAAGCCGATACGAATAAAACGGGATAGTGTTCCAAGTGTGGGCAGTCTCTTACCAAAGCCGCTCGCACATGCTCCATACGAAAGTTATCGACGATATCCCATTTGTTCAAAAGAACGATGCACGGTTTTCCCATTTCATAAATTTCGGAAAGTATTTTTTTCTCTCGGCTTCTCATTCCCTCGACGGCATCGATAACCATCAGACAGATATCTCCCCTTTTGATCGCATCAAACGTTCTTAACGAAGCAAATTTTTCAACGGGATTTTCTTCCTTCTGTTTGCGACGCAAACCGGCCGTATCAATGAAACGATAATCATGCGATCGATAGGAAACGAGAATTTCAACGGGGTCCCGCGTCGTTGCCACCTCGGGACTGACGATAGACCTTTTTTGTTGCGCCAGAGCATTCAATAAAGTCGACTTCCCGACATTCGTCCTTCCGACGATCGAAACGGAAGGTATTCCCTCGCTTGCGTCTTCAACGGAAGCGGGTATCTTTAACTCTTCCGCCACCGCCTCCAAAATTTCATAAATACCCCGATCGTGGGCGGAAGAAACGGGTAGCGTTTTCGAAAAGCCCAAAGCATGAAAAGGATGTATCAAGGTCTCCTTACCGTCGTCATCGACCTTATTAACGACGACAACCGTCGGCTTACCGGATTTTCGGATAATTTTTGCCACTTCTTCATCTAAAAGGGTAACCCCTACGCAGGCATCAACCGTGAAAAAACAAGCATCGGCTTCTTCTATGGCCAAAAGAGTCTGTTCAAGCATATCCCTTTTCATGGTTTCCTCGGAGTGAATCAAACCGGCCGTATCGATGACGGTGAAATAAGAATTCTTATATTCAACATCCCCGTAAAGACGATCTCGCGTTACCCCTTCTTCTTCATTGACGATGGAGACCCTCTTTTTTAATAACCGATTAAACAAAGAAGATTTTCCGACATTCGGCCTGCCGACAATTGCAATTTTAGGATAGTTCATACAAGTACTTATCGACGTTAAAAAACGAAGATTATAACCCGAAGAAACTTAAATGAAAATAGATTAACGGCACGGCCGAAAGAAGCGTTATTTTAAAATTTTAATTTTTCCTTTTATAAGAGCCTAACTTCCTTTTTTAGTCTTATTTTTAAAAAATAATTCCTATTCCCCTCTCTATCCGGTCTTTTGAACGAAGGCTCGGACCTCTTCCCGTAAAGCTTGCTGATACACCGGAGCCGCAAACTCATGCTCCAAGGCTCCGGGATAAGCCGTAGCGAGAATCTCCGTATCGGCTCGACCGCCGCGGAAAAAGGGGCGCATCAATCGATCTTTTTGACCGTAATAATTTTTGCTGTCCGAACAAAGCTCGTTTTCAATCACCGATGCTCCGCCGAAAGAACGAATGATCAGTCGATCCCGGATCGTTTGCGAAAGACTTTCCAAAGCCTTTCGCACGATTAAGGCACCCTGGCTGTGACAGACGACGAAAATCTTGCGAGAAGGATTTTTTCGATGATATTCCGTAACGAAACGAAGGAAGAGATCAACGGGAGGCGTTCGAATACCGAAAGTATTCAACAAACATTCCAAAAGATCGGCTTGGAAGCCTTGGGAGGCATTGTAAAGCAGATGTACATTGGAGCCGTCGGCATAATCGGATATTTTTTCCGCATACTTCAGGCAAGTCGAAAAATCGGCATGCATTCCGTTTACGAATACGATCGTCCCTTCGGGAAGTTCATGCCTGTCTAAAGGAACAAGCTTGGATTCCAAGGCTTCCAAGTGAATATCCTTCACCTTCGGATAAAGCCCCGCATACATATTTTTAAAAAAAGCCTCATAATTCATCCGTAAGCAATCGTTCCGCATAAGTAAGACTTTTCCGTTGTTTTTTATCGCCGTTCCGGTAGGATAACATTTTTTCTTTTTACCGGATATGCCCCATGCAACGATTTGTCTCTTTACCCTTCACGAATTGGCAGCCCGAAGAGATATCGGAAAAAAACAAAAAGGACCTCGATTTATTGGAAGAGGGATCCGTCCTGTATTTTCCCGATTTGACATTTTCCGTTACCGATGAAGAAAAAAAATCCTTTTCTCCGAATCTGGTCGAAAAAAATCGTAAAAACATCAGCTTCTTTGAAGGATCCTGTAAAGGATGCGAAGGATCTCCGGAAACCCGAGAAATCATTCGCCGTATGATGCAGCGATTTGCCGACGCTTCTTCCGCCTTCCTTTCTTCTCTGTTCCCCGAGTATGAAAAAAATCTCGTTCGGGGAAGAACCAGTTTCCGTCCCGTAGAAATCGAAGGAAGAAAAGCTCCTTCCTATCGAAAGGACGATACGTTATTACATATCGACGCCTTTCCCTCCTCTCCGACGCAAGGGAATCGCATTCTCCGCTTCTTTGCCAACGTAAATCCCTTTAACGTCGACCGAGTCTGGAATATAGGGGAACCTTATACCGATGTTCTGCATCATTTTTTACCGATGATGAAAAAGCCCTTGCCCTTCTTTCGATTCCTTCTGCACCGCCTCGGCATTACGAAAAGCTATCGATCCCTATATGATCATTATATGTTACGCATGCATCATGCCATGAAAGCAGATGCCTCTTATCAAAAAGAGGTCCGGAAAGAAACCGTTCGTTTCCCTTCCGGAACCTGTTGGCTCGTATTTACCGATCAAGCCTCTCACGCAGTACTTTCCGGGCAATATGTCTTAGAGCAGAGTTTTTACCTTCCGGCCGAATCCCAAAAATTTCCGGAGAAATCCCCCTTGCATCGGATAAAATCCTTTCTCTCCGAAAAATAATTCGCAAATTTACAACCGGATACCGTTTTACGGATCTTCCGGAAGCATATACTCGTTCAGGAGATGATCGGTAAATAGACAAATCCAAATTCACTTATTTTCCCCTGAAAATTCAAACAAAAACTTGGAATTTTCAGGGAAAATTTCATTTTTAAATTGAAAAAATTAATTATCCTTGAATATTCTAAGGGTAAATTCGAATTTTCAGGGAATTTCATGGAAAGACACCGTTTTTTTGATTTGATCCGAAGATACCTTCGCTCTCACCCTATCGTAGCTATTTTAGGCCCCAGGCAGTGCGGAAAAACAACTCTAGCCCGAAGCTATTGCAAACATAGCCCTCTATTTTCACGATCCAATTATTTTGATTTAGAATCTCCCGTTGATTTAGAAAGACTTAAAAATCCGATGTTAACTCTTCAACAATTATCCGGCCTTATCGTAATCGATGAAGTGCAGCGAGCACCTGATTTGTTCGGGATCTTGAGGGTTCTTGTCGATAATAAAAAGCTCGACCAACAATATCTTATTTTAGGAAGCGCTTCCAGAGAGCTGTTACGACAATCTTCCGAAAGTCTAGCGGGAAGAATTGCCTACTTGGAACTCACTCCCTTTACGGCGGAAGAAGTGCCGAATCGGGATCGTCTTTGGGTCCGAGGCGGTTTTCCGAAAGCCTATTTAGCAGAAAACGACGAAGAAAGTTTGGATTGGCGCAGTTTTTACGTCCAAACGCTATTGGAACAAGATATTCCGAATTTAGGGATTCAAATACCCCCCGAAACCCTTCGACGCTTTTGGAATATGCTGGCCCATTACCACGGAAATATTTTTAATGCCTCGGAATTGGGTCGCTCATTCGGTTCTTCGGATACAACGGTACGAAAATACTTAGATATTTTAACCGGTACTTTTATGATTCGTCAATTACGGCCCTACCATACGAATTTAAAAAAAAGACAAGTAAAATCTCCGAAAATTTACTTTAGAGACAGCGGTATTTTGCACCTCTTATTAAAAGTAAAAAATAAAGATGAACTTTTTTATCATCCCAAATTGGGAGCTTCTTGGGAAGGATTTGCTTTGGAAGAAGTTCTTCGCTCTCAAAAAAACATCCATCAGGAGTGTTATTTTTGGTCAACGCATGAAGGAGCAGAGATAGATCTTGTCTTACCGATGAGAGAGGGACTTATCGGAGTGGAATTTAAGTTTACGGACGCTCCCAAATTGACCAAGTCCATGCAAATAGCTCTCAACGATTTATGTTTAACGCATCTTTACGTAATTTATCCCGGCGATATCGACTACCCTCTTTCCGAAAAGATCTCCGTAAAAAGTTTATCCGGCTATCTCAAAAATTCCTGACCGGATCATATTTTTTCCGCTCTCCGTCTACGATAACAAAATCGTATATCCAAGAATCATTATTGCAACGCATCAAACGATCGAAGCTTTTTAAAAGACCCTTAACCGCTCCGTAAGTACGTACCGATTCCAAACAATATTGCGAACAACGGGGATGAAAAGGACAACCGGGGGAACAAATCGAAAAGTTTTTCTGATAGAAGCGAACGGCACCCACGTCTCCTTTTTGTG
>CAYGJM010000090.1:4923-5390 GCA_964350295.1 uncultured bacterium
TTCCTCCGCAAAAAGAACGGAGGAGAACAAACAAATCGAGAGGAATATTCTACCAATCATAATCCAATGCATACCTCGACGATAAATGATTTTGAGAAATCACTTGTCCGGAAAATTGTTCGAATTGATACCGATTATATCGATCGACGGCTTCCCGAGAGCCGGTAATACCGGCTACATACCAACCCGATTCAAACGTCAGGCAAAGAAGGGCAAGAGCATAATAGCGACGGCGAACGAGTTGCGCTATCGAGATGATGAGTAAGCCGTTTATCAAAAAAGAGGTAACGGCCGTTCTCTTTTGCCCCGCATAGAAGTAACCGGACCCGGGAATCAAAGCGCTCCAAAAGGATGCCTTTCGTAAAGATCGATAATTCGATTCCACGGTTTCCATTCCTTTTCGAATATGTTCCCATTCTTTTTTCTCTTCGGTCAATCGATATATCTGCTCCGTATTCCCTCGCACG
>CAYGJM010000091.1:0-5217 GCA_964350295.1 uncultured bacterium
CCCTTCATCGTGAAGCGTTTAAAAGATTTAGGATATGTCTATACGATTCGATCGGCGAAGAAGATGATTCAAAGACAGGATCCGGAAGTTTGGGATGTTTTGGAAGAAATTATTAAAGGTCACCCGGTTTTGTTAAACCGAGCTCCGACGCTGCATCGTTTGGGTATACAGGCGTTCGAACCGGTATTGATCGAAGGAAAAGCGATCCGAATTCATCCGCTCGTTACGAAAGCTTTCAACGCCGACTTCGACGGGGACCAAATGGCGGTACACGTTCCCTTGTCCGTCGAAGCTCAGATCGAAGCCAAAGTATTGATGATGGCACCCGACAATATCTTCCTTCCTTCATCGGGAAAACCGGTAGCCATTCCGGGGCAGGATATGACGATCGGTCTCTATTACCTCATGTTGGATCCTTTGTATGATCCCGAAAAATACGGAAAGAAGGTAAAGGTTTTCCGCAATGCCGAAGAAGTTCTGATGGCATTGGACTCTTCCGACTACTTTTCTCTTCCGGAGGATCCCGGAATGCTCGAGGGACGTTATTACAATACCGGAAGGGGACTTCATATCCACGAACGCATTAAGTTGCGTTTGGAGAGCGGTATCATCGAAACGACTCCGGGAAGGGTTATTTTTAACACCATCGTTCCGGAAGGGCTCGGGTTTCAGAATTACCCCCTTCCTTCGAAAAGAGTCGAAAAGCTGATTCTGGAGTGTTATAAAAAAGTCGGATTGGAAAGAACGGTTCGATTTTTGGATGCCATTAAGGACCTCGGTTTCCGAGAAGCGACTCGATCGGCCGTTTCCATGGGAGTGGCGGATATTCCGATTCCCGAAAACAAAAAGGGAATGCTGGAAGAAGGGTATAAAAAAGTTGAGCAGGTCAAAAAACAGTATGAAAACGGTATCATTACCAATCGGGAAAGGAGTTCCAAGGTCATTAGTATTTGGACGGAAATTACCGATAAGCTTTCCGAAGATCTGTTTGTCTTGTTAAAGCAAATGAAGAATTGTCGTTTGAATCCCCTTTATATGATGTTGGATTCCGGCGCTCGAGGAAACAAATCCCAGATCAAGCAGTTGGGAGCTCTTCGGGGATTGATGGCCAAGCCGTCCGGAGAGATTATCGAATCGCCGATTACTTCGAGTTTCCGCGAGGGTTTGAACGTTTTGGAATACTCCATTTCTTCGCACGGAGCGCGTAAGGGTCTTTCGGATACGGCCTTGAAAACGGCCGACTCGGGATATTTGACCAGACGTCTCGTTGACGTGGCTCAGGAAGTCATCGTTACCGAATATGACTGTGAAACCCTTAACGGTATCGAAGTGGCTCCCATTAAACAAGGCCAGGAAGAATTGCTTCCGTTGCAAGATCGTATTGCGGGTCGCGTTTGTTGCGATGATATCTGTCAGCCCGGAGATACCTCCAAATTATTGGCAAAAGCCGGTGATTTGCTGACGCATCAACAGGCACAGATGATCGATGACGCCGGAATTGAATCCGTTCGTCTTCGCTCGCCTTTGACTTGCGAAGCCAAATTGGGAATTTGCGCCAAATGTTACGGTATCAATCCGGCCAACGGTCGCATGATCGGTTTGGGAGAGGCTATCGGTATTATTGCCGCTCAGTCGATCGGGGAACCCGGAACGCAGTTAACGATGAGAACATTCCACTTGGGAGGTATCGCGTCGGCTTCCCTTACGCCGGAGTTATTAGCGGATAAGGAAGGGGTTCTGATTTACGAAGATGTTCGAACCGTTCGAAATGACAAAGGAGAAATCCTGGCTTTGAATAAAAACGGGCGCTTGCACATCGTGCAGGATGAGAATAGGTCTTTGGAAGAATATAAGGCCCTCTTGCAGACGAAGTCTATCGAACCGCGTCAAACCTTTACTTTGGAAGTCGGAGCGCGCATTATCGTGCACGACGGGGAAAAGGTGAAGAAAGGGAAAAAAATTGCCCAGTGGGAACCGCATAACGTGCCGATCATTTGCGATCGCCCCGGATATGTTAAGTACGAGGATCTTGTCGAAGGCTTGTCTACCGAAAAGAACGTCAACAAGAAAACCGGTCAGGTCGAGTTGATGGTCAAGCAACATCGAGGAGAACTCCATCCGGAGATCGCCATTTACGCCGATGAAGAGTACAAGAATTTGCTGGGGACCTATGCTCTTCCTTCTTCCGCCGTGATTTCCGTAGAGGAAGGATCGCATGTGACGGCAGGATCGGTTTTAGCTCGTATTGCCAGAGGCGCTATTAAAACAAAGGATATTACCGGAGGTCTGCCTCGGGTGGCCGAGCTTTTCGAAGCCCGAAAACCGAAGGTAGCGGCCGAGATAGCAAAGATCGACGGTATCATTGATTTCAAAGGCGTTCAGAAGAACAAGCGTATCGTGGTCATCCGTGACGAGATTACCAAAATGGAGGAGGAACACTTTATTCCTTTGACCAAACATCTGATCGTTCAGAAGGGGGATTTCGTTATTAAGGGGCAGCAGTTGACCGACGGTTTGGTTGTTCCTCACGAAATTCTCGAGATTTGCGGTGTTCGGGAATTGCAAAGATACCTCGTTAACCAGGTACAGGAAGTGTATCGGTTGCAGGGGGTAGACATCAACGACAAGCATATCGAAACGATCGTTCGTCAGATGTTACGTAAGGTGAGGATCAGCGATCCGGGAGATACGACCTTCTTGTTCGGCGAAGATGCGAATAAAAAAGATTTTCATAATGAAAATAAAAAGGTCGTGGAAGAGGGCGGTAAACCCGCTCAAGCCTATCCGATCCTCTTGGGGATTACGAAGGCTTCTTTGGGAACGGAGTCCTTTTTGGCCGCTGCCTCTTTCCAGGATACGACAAGAATTCTGGCCGAGGCGGCTTGCGAAGCCAAGATCGATTATTTGATGGGCTTTAAGGAGAACATCATTATCGGTCACATGATCCCCGGAGGAACGGGCTTCGATTACCATAAAAAGGTGAAGGAGTTCGTTGAAAAAGAAAATGAGGAAGAACTCTTTTTCGATTTCGTGTCCTAATAAAGGGAAAAATCCCGAGATAAGAAAAGGCCGCACTTTTTCGTAGAAAAGGTGCGGCCTTCTTTGTTTACTTCGGATTCGGATAGCTTTGAAGTGTCGTACAAAGAGCTTCGACGGGAATTTCCAAAGGACGTTCCTTGTCCTCGGCATTCGATAACGGAGGTTGCGCAAAAACGCCTCGGGCTTGGGCATCGTTCAATTGAAAGAAGAAAGTAGGAATTTCTTCTCCTTTGGCCGGATAAGTACAATTTTTTCTTATTTCGGGATTATTCCACGAACTGATGATCAGCTCTTCGGTAATTTGCGAGGCGTCGTTTCCGATCTCTTCGGTAACCCGATAGGTAGTCCGGCCGAGGAGATGCTGAAATTGAAAGAGGCATTGTACGGCCGTATCCTTTACCTTTTGACAAACCATTTGTAGCGAGGAGTAAATGCCGAGATCATCGACTCTCCCGGTGACCTTTAAGCGTAATTTACCGTTTTGCAAAGCCATTTGTGAAGTGGTTCTTCCGGGGTATAGATGGCGCAATTCTTCCCGCAGATCGGGAGTGAGGTATCGGTTCGTATAGGAGACTCTATCCTGATCCTTTTCGCTGAAAATTCTTCCCCCTGTTACGTAGGGAATAGGTCTTTGCAGAGCTCTTTTGCGAACTTGATCTTCTTGTAGGACTAGATTTCTGATCCGCTCAATGGGTTCATTTTCAAGCTTTTTGGGGAGATCGTTTATATTTTCGCACATTCCGTTGCTCCACCGTCTACAGATTTCGTTGGGAAACTCTCTATCGGAATATGCAAATCGAAAAGCTTGATAGAGAAGAGGAAATGAGAGGGAGCCCGAGGCATTGCTAAAAAAAGTTCGAATAAAATGGGTCGGAAAAGATTCGGAATAGTCATTGCGAACGGCCAATCCCTCTCCTCGGACAAAAGAAGAAAAATTTTCCCTTTGTTCTTTAATCAATAGAGCCAGTTTGTTTTCTCCCCCGGAGTTCATAAACGAAGAGGAATGTTGATAGGAATTCCACATATTTAGGAAGGGTTGTGCGATGAGTTCGGTTATTTCTCCCATACCCATTATTAGAGGTTCGACGATTTGTTGAACTCTTTCCATATATTTTTGAGGATCTTGTAGATAGCGGGATCCTGCATAAATAAGAGTACCTCCCAGAACAACGGCCGGAACAATATAAGAAATATTTCTTCCGATAAAACGACTTGCGGAGTCAAGGTAAGAAATTTTTTTCACGGGAGAGGGGGAGGCTTTCCCCGGCAGGGGATCTATCTTTTTGAGTTCGGGAAGGGCACGGGGTGATGGAAGGGTCAGGCTTCCTTCTGAAAGAAGACGGGGTCTCATGGCATTTTCCTCTCTGCTTTGGTTCAATCATTATACGGGTAATATATTAAGATTTTATAAATATTCTTTTTGAACTCCGGGCAAACCGGGTATGATTTGACACTCGGGATTTTTGAAAAATCTTAATTCATTATTTATTTATTTTTTTTATTGTTACGGTCGTAAGAATTGAGAATAAAAAAAAGGATTACAAGTCATGACGTCATCTATTTTTTCATCCATTCCCTTTTTCGGAGCGAGTTCTCGGGTAGAAAGGAATTTTTCGGAAGCTATCGAGGCGCAGGATTCCGGAGTCATAGAAAATAATTCGGCTCGGGTCAATGAGCTTTTGCCGAACGGGAAGCTTCCGATTCACTTGGCACTAAGCGGGGGAAAAAAAGAGGCTCTTGATCAACTAATCCGATTGGGTGCCAATCCTTGTGCTCTTGACTCTTCGGGAATAACGCCTTTGGAGCGGGCCGTTCTTATGGGGAAAGAGAATCTGGCTCCTGCCTTATTGGGAAAGGAAGCCGACGGGGGTACACTATCTATTGATCCGAAAAGTTATGAAGAACTCAAAAAAATGTTTTCCGCTTCGGAAAAATCTCATAAAGAAGTAATTGCTCTTCTTTCCGCAAAAGGGGCCCCTCAAGAAAAATGGGTACAATCTCTGAAAAGCATGCAAAATGAGCCGTTATTTCCGTTTTTGGCCGCCGCTTTTGCCTCTGAAGAAAAACTTGATTTTTTGTTGAAAGAAGGGATTGACTTTTCGGGGATGACGATGAACGGAATGACTCCTCTTCATTATGCCGCCTTCCGAGGTAACCAACAAAACTTTCAAAAACTGG
>CAYGJM010000092.1:0-5095 GCA_964350295.1 uncultured bacterium
CAACTCATCGTTTTCGAGGCTTTGATCTTTTCCCCTTTCAAAAGAGGTTTTTTTACGGGCCACTTCTGCATCATGGTAAAATGATGCTCCCGGCCTCGTTCATCCGTCCCTTTTGCAATGACTTGATCCACCGTATAACTTCCCGGAGCCGCCGCATACGTTAAAGTTACCTTCCCGTGAAAGGAAAAAGGGACCATAATCCGGTGTACGAAAGGCCCCTCCTGCGTCGTTCCCAATAGTTGTCCGGCCGACAATACGGCTCCCGAATCCGCTATCGGATGGTATTCCCATATCTTTTCCCGATCCAGGGGAGGGAGATAAAGGCCTCTCGTTAAAAAAAGGCCTCCTTTACGAGCTAATTCCTCTAACGGATTTTGCAAACCGTCGACGACGGACTTTAATAATCCGGGTCCCAGTTCGGCTTCTAATAGATCGGTCGTGAAATGGACCTTCGTTCCCAAAGCAATGCCTCTCGTATCTTCATATACTTGCAGTTTAGCTTCTTCACCGACGATCTCGATCACTTCCGCTTTCAATTGTCCGTCTCCGACATGAACCATGGCCACTTCCCCCTGTCGAATATCCCCCCGGAACCTTACCTGTAACAGATTCCCGAAAGCCTTGACGACTTCCCCTATGGTCTGACTTGTTTCCGTATCCTGCATTTTTACGTGTCCTCTCGTTCTTTATGATTAAAAAGGGAAAGCTCTGCCGAAGGCTTCGACGAATCCCGTATCCGAAACTAAGGGAGTTTCTCCATAACACCGTTCATCACTTGACTTCCCTCTTCGGCATTTAACAACATCCAATCCTCGGCAATAATCAACCGTGCCAAATAACACAGCACGGCATCTATTGAAAAAGCATCTCCTTCCGACAGTTTTTTTACGGCGGAAAGTTTCCATTCACTATATTCTCGAAATAGTTTTAAGGGTTCTCGATGAAACTCCCGATAGATCTTGCCCAATTTCTCAAATTCTTCCGGAAAAACGAAGTATCCCGCGTCTTTTTGCGCAATTAATAAAGCTACCGTCTCGTCATGCGGATCTTCGAATCGAAGCTCCTCGATCAAATCTTTTTGATAAGCTTCGGCACGAACGGCTGCCATAATTAAACGTCGGGAATGTTCGAAAATCAAAAAGTTTTTTAAAAATCCGGAAGCTTTCGGGATTTCTTTTTCGAAAAAAGAAACGAATAATCCGGAAAAATGCTCCAAGCGCTCCTTCGTGCTTTCATGCGTATGCAAAAATTCAAAAACGTAATCCGGATATCCCTCTTCCAATAAAAGATTCGTTTCGATTTGTTTCTCATCGTAAGAGCCGTGTATGTCCGGCTTCGCTCCCTGCCAAAAAAGTCTCAGGTTTTCAATATCGACATAGCGGCGAATAACGGCCGCTTTTTCCCGATCGGCGAGCGTTAAATTAGCAGCACACAAGTGCATCAATTCCGGAAAAGGAATCTCGGGTTTTTCTTCCAAGGTAATATCGGGCAATAAGCTTGCCAAAAAATAGTACTTCACAAAAGCCCTTTACTCAAAATGCTTAAAAAGAATTTTTCGAAAATCCTCCCGCAAATAACTTCCGAACAGTTCCTTTAAAGCAACATCGCTGATATCGATGCTTAGTTTTTTATCTTTCAGATTCAATACGGCTCCCCCTTTAAAGGAAGCTACTTCGAAAGGTTGGTCTTTGATAAGATCCAAAACGTCTTTCGTCAATCGCTCCGCCATTTCTTTCGGATTCACTCTCTCTCCGAGAGAAAGAGCCAAATTACCTCGTAATCCTTCTTTTTTCAACACGTCGATCAAAGCATTGATCACGTCCGCCATAACATGCGCATCGGAAGCGGCCCGGTCCGTCAGGGGTTCTAAACCTTCCCGAAATAACTGCGTCTCAATTTCTCCTCTCAGTTTTTCAAAGCTTTTTTTGGCAGCCAAATCCAACGACGTTTGAAAAATGCTCTTTTCCTTCTCAATCGTTTCCTCCGCTTTTTTTAACAAGGCGGATGCCTCTCCTCGGGCATCTTCCACGATTTTCAGAGCCTGTTTCTTGGCCTTGTCCAGAATGGACTCCGCCTCTTTTCCGGCGGGTTCCAGCGTTTCCTTTCGCAAAATTTCACAGATTTCGTTCAGCTTTTGCTTTCCCTTTTCCAACGTCTCCATACTTCCCCGCTTTCGGTTAACTTTCATAACAAACTCGGAGCATTATCGATAACCCCCGTAAATTCTTCAAGAAAAAATCGGGTGAAGACCATTCATCCCTTTCCATTATCCTTTGAAAAAATTTTCGAAATTCTTATAATCCGGAATTATTTTATTGCAAAGGGAGATCTTTCGCGATGAACGGTTCAAACCTTCAATTTAAATGCCGAGAATGCGATTCTCCCGTTTCTTTTTCCGTTTTGAATCATCCGGAACTATCGACTTCGATCGAATGTTCCGAATGTCATAAAAAATACGTTTTGGGTAATACTCTTTTGGAACAGCTCAAGCAATTTGAAGCTCTCTGTCGACAAATCCGTCAATCCAAAGAAATATTCGGTAAGGCGGCCATTTCGATCAGCGTGGGGCCCCACCAAGTAAAAATTCCCTTCCAACTTCTTCTCACTCGCCTCAGTTCCGTTTTGGAGTTAATGATCGGAGAAGAAAAAACGACGTTTGCCTTTCGGGTTGATACCCTCCGGGACCTTCCGTCCGACGAAGAAGAGCTTTCCCCCCTTTTACAGCCCCATCACCGAAGCAAGGAGTCGGATACATGAAAAATAAATTGGAAAAACTAAGAGAACACACCGTCGTCGTTGCCGATACCGGAGACATTCGATCCATAAAGCAGTATGCTCCGACCGATGCCACGACCAACCCCTCACTGATTTTTAAGGCGGCCACCGAGCAGACCGAATATGCCGATTTAGTGGAAGATGCCATTGCTTACGGGCGAAAAAAACAGGAAAATCTCGAAGTTCAAAAGAAACATATCATTGACAAGCTATTCGTAAATTTCGGTCTGGAAGTCCTAAAAATCGTTCCCGGAAGGGTTTCGACCGAAGTTGACGCCTCCCTTTCCTTTGACGTCAACGGGAGCCTGGCCAAGGCTCGCCCCCTCATCTCCTTGTACGAAGCGGCAGGGATCGGTCGAGAACGCATCCTGATTAAGTTAGCCTCTACCTGGGAGGGGATCAAAACGGCGGAAATCCTGGAAAAGGAAGGGATTCATTGCAATATGACCCTCTTATTCAGCATGCCCCAAGCCGTTGCCTGTGCCGAAGTCCGCGCTACCCTCATCTCACCTTTCGTCGGACGGATCATGGATTGGTACAAAAAAAATGAACGACCGGAAGGGTACGCTCCCGATCAAGATCCGGGAGTCCGATCGGTAAAAGACATCTATAACTACTACAAAAAATTCGGTTATAAAACGCAAATTATGGGAGCCAGCTTCCGCAACTCCGGGGAGATTCTGGAATTAGCCGGTTGCGACCTATTAACGATTTCTCCGACCTTTTTGAAAGAGTTGCAGTCTACGGAAGGAGACGTTCCGCGAAAGCTCGATCCGGAAACGGCAAAGAAACAGGATCTCCGTCAACTGCACCCGGAAGAAAAAGATTTCCGTTATCTATTGAATGAAAATGCCATGGCAACGGAAAAATTGGCCGAAGGAATCCGTCATTTCGTGGCCGATCTGGAAAAATTAAAGAACTTCATCGACGAAAAAATGTCAAAAAAATAAAAAATGAGCATAGGCCGGAGAAGAATTCTCCGGCCTATCGTTCAAAGACTTATTCATCGTCAGGCTCGTTATCTACCAGACGATTTATATGGTCCGCTGCCTCTTTCAAACTCATTTTCGAAGTACCCCCGAAATGTGTGTTGCCCCCCCCCTTCGTGCAGTCACGTTGATAAGCAGCACGTAACAGATTACAAGCCTCTCCCACAATAGACGACAATTCTTCATATTTTTCCTTTTCGGTCGGATTTTTATCGATATGGAGTTGTGCCGAAAGATCTCGACAGAATTTTAAAACCCCGTCTTCACACACATTTTTTTTCTGGATGAGATCCAATGCTTTTTGTAAAGAATCGATATGCGGTCCGATGACTTGTACCCTTTCCTCCAAACTCATCTTCGACAAGCCCAAAGGGGTCGTATAATCGGAGGAACCGGAAGCTACGAACCGTTCAGATCCCAAATAATGCTCCATATGAGCGAATATACAACGGATCGTGGCTTGCACCTGAATGTCTTCCCGGCCATTGAACCGGGCATAACTCTCCGGACAATTTTTTGCTATTTCTCGAAACATCGGAAACATTTGATTCCCGATTATATGTTGTATTTCGTCATCCCAAAATGCCGTCTTTGCAAAGGCTTCCTCTAAATGATTCGTTGCACAGTCAACATAAGTCGGAAATCCGGGATTGGTCTCCATCATCCCGTTCGTATTAAGGATTATGTCGGGCCTCTTACCGCATTTTTGATACACCGGACCTTCGAAACCACCTTCTTCCACGACTGTTTTTAGCAAACTACCGATCCGAAGAGTGTTCCAACCCAGTTTTACATTGTTCCAAAGGTGATAGGTTTGCGTAACGGCATTAGAAGTTTTAATGATGGTAGCTTTCAATGCGGACAAAGGCCGATCGGCAGCAAAACTGCGAGCAACGGACAAAATATTCCATGCCTTCGATACGAAAAAATAAGTATTATAGGCCGTGATCGGTATATTGATTAACGGAATCCAAGACGTTCCGAAATACAGGGACATCCATAATAATTTGGTTACAAGAGATCCTCTTTCTTCCAGCAACAAGGAAAAATTCGAATAAAAGGAACCTACACTAAGCACGCTGCTAAAGATATCTTTTAGGGCTAACCACTCCCTCGGCAATACCTTTTCTGCCAAGGGCAGCAAAGTTTCTGCCATAAAAATGGTCAGTTCCCGATAGTTCCAAGACAAGGGATCTTTCCGTTTGATTTCATGAATCAATAAAGAGAGGGAAGATAGAGTGCTTCCCGGTTGCAGAAAGGGAGAAACACCTGCCCGACCCAGTTCTTGACAGTCTTGTCCGTTACCTCCGAAGGCGGCACAACGAACACGA
>CAYGJM010000093.1:0-5013 GCA_964350295.1 uncultured bacterium
AAAAAACTCCAGAAGAAAAGACATCTGATTTTCGAAAAAAACAACCTCTTGTAATTGAACGATGTTTTTACATCCACGGAGGATTTTCAAGATAGTTTCCTCTCGCTTTTGCACTTCCTCCATACAAGAAATCTGCTCTTTTATCCTTCCTTCCCGTTCTTCCGGGGAGTAGACTTCCCTTTCTTCTTCGCTTAAAACCGGGGAACGAAAGCATGCCAAAGCTCGATATTTACCCGTAAGAGCGTCCCTTACCCTATATACCGATTTGGATCCACCTTCTCCCGATAAACAAGGATCTCGAAATCTTTCGTGATTGCAAATAACGGTCATACCCCCCCCGTCTCAAGAAATATAATAACATTTTTTTAAAAAAAAGTCAACCTAAATTCCTTATTCTTAAAAGTCTCAATCTTCTTACATTAAGAAAGATAAGATAGAATCGCTTCCTTTCGAAGCCCCCTGATATTCAATATCCGTCTCTTCCGGAAAGAAATAATAAACACCCGATTTCTTCTTGATCGGAATCCAATCGTTGAGATATATCCCCCAAAAGGCTTATGGAAAAAAAGTTTATTATTTCAAGGGAATATATTGACGGAGTTATCTTTGACTTGGACGGAGTGATTACCCAATCAGCCAAAATTCACGCCAAAGCCTGGAAAAAGACTTTCGACGAATTTCTCCGGGGTCGAAGCTCCCCCTTTAACATACGAAAAGACTATGATCTCTACGTTGACGGCAAACCTCGCTATGAAGGAGTTAAAAGCTTTTTAACTTCCCGAAAGATCTCACTCCCCCTCGGCTCTCCGGAAGACACTCCCGATAGAAAAACGATTTACGGTATCGGCAATCATAAAAACGAGCTTTTTTTAAAATATCTATCGGAAGAGGGCGTGGAAGTCTATGAAAGCAGCTTGGATCTCGCCAAGACCTTGCGCCGATTGCATTTCAAGCTAGCCGTCGTCACCTCGAGTAAAAACGGCTCAAGAATTTTGGATGCGGCCCGCATCCCTCATCTCTTTGACATACAAGCCGACGGACATATTCTCGAAAAAATGAATCTGAAAGGAAAGCCTCATCCGGATATTTTTTTATGGGCGGCCGAAAAGATGAAAGTATCCCCGAAAAGAACGGTTATCATCGAAGATGCCCTATCCGGCATCGAAGCGGGCGTTGCGGGACACTTCGGTCAGGTCATAGCCGTTTGCCGAACGGATCAAGATATTTCCTTTCAAAAAGCCGGCGCGAACGTTATCGTTACGGACCTTAACGAAATAGGAGCAAAATGATACAAAAGTCTGATACGTTGCCTTCCGCTTTGGAAGCCTTCCCGGCGGAACGAATGAAAAATAGCTCCCCGGTTATTTTCCTGGATTATGACGGGACGCTGACCCCCATCGTTTCTCATCCTCAAGAGGCCTATTTGTCCGATACGATGCGCCGATTCATTCAATCTCTTGCCGGACATTACCCCGTAGCCATCATCAGCGGAAGAGCTCTTCAAGACGTAAAACAACGAGTGGCTCTGGATGAATTATATTATTCCGGCAGTCACGGTTTTGAAATTTCGGAGCCCGGAGGACAGGCAAAAGCGATCGGAGAGGTCCAAAAACTCACTCCCGTTATCGCAAGCCTCGAAAAAGAACTGAAATCGGGGCTCTCTCCTTTTCCGGGCGTTTATATGGAGTTAAAACCCTACTCTTTAGCCGTTCACTACCGAAACGTTTCAACGGAAAAGAAGGGAGAGGTTATTGCATCCACGCATACTATTTGCAAGGCATACCCTCAAGTGCGGTTACACAAGGGAAAGGAAGTGATAAACATAGATCCCGCCATGGACTGGGATAAAGGAAAAGCCGTTCTCCGGTTGTTAGAGTGCATGCCGGTAAAAGAACCTTCCCTTCCCCTTTATCTCGGAGATGACATCACGGACGAAGACGCCTTTAAGGCTTTAAAAAATAGAGGTATCGGCATCTTGATCAAAGAAGAGAATCGCAATACTTACGCAGACTATACTTTGAATAACATTGATGAAGTCGCCCAATTTTTACAAAAATTAATAGCATGAATAATTGGTTATTGGCTTTTCACTCCTTCGATCCGAAACAAGAAGGGATCCGAGAGAGCTTATGCACTCTCGGAAATGGATATTTCGCCCTTCGCGGAGCTTTCGAGGAATCCGAAGCGGATGAAATTCATTATCCCGGAACCTATTTGGCCGGAGGTTATAACAGGCTTAAAAGTCGAATCCACGGAAAAGAGATTGAAAATGAAGACTTGGTTAACTTTCCGAATGCCCTTCCCCTCACTTTTAAAATAGGAGACGGGCCCTATTTTAACGTTAGGGATGTCGAACTGCTCTCCTTTCAACAAACCCTCGACTTGCGAAAAGGAATTCTGAGCCGAAAAATTTCCTTCCGATACCCGAACCGACATCCCGTTCATTTTTCAATTCGAAGAATCGTCTCCATGGACGATCCGCATGTTGCAGCCATCGAAATGTCTCTTTGCTCCGAAGAAGACGAGGAAATCGAAATTCTGTCGGCTCTGGACGGACGAATCGAAAACGAAGGAGTCAAACGCTATGCCGACTTAAACCGGAAACATTTGAAAGATACAAAAACGCAAGCCGATAAAAATACCCTCTTTTTAAAAACCGTAACGAATCAATCGGAAATTCATATGGCGCTGGCCGCTCGCACCCGCCTTTTCATCAGGGGAAAGGAAATCAAACCGATTACCGAAATCCGTCAAGAACTGTCGTATATCGGGACCTATTTCCGATTAAAACTTCTCAAAGGACAAACTCTAACCGTCGAAAAAGTTATTTCCCTGCATACGTCTCGAGACCGGGCCCTTTCGGAATGCGGTCGGCAAGTGCAAAAAGAAATAAAAGAGTTGGGATCCTTTAAAGAATTGCTCAAAAAACATACCGTTGCGCTGAAATATCTTTGGCAAATTTTCGATATAACAATCGACTGCGACTCTCCGGGGGAAAATATTTCTCGATTGCTTCGTTTACATATTTTTCATCTTCTTCAGACGACTTCCGTACATTCTCAAAATACGGACAGCGGCGTCCCTCCCCGAGGTTGGCACGGAGAGGCCTATCGCGGGCATATTTTATGGGATGAAACATTTATTTTTGCCGTTTTAAATCTGAAGTTTCCCGAGCTTACGAAAACTTTTTTACTCTATCGTTTCAGGCGTCTTTCGGAAGCAAGGAATGCGGCTCGATCCGCCGGCTTACAAGGGGCCATGTATCCCTGGCAAAGCGGAAGCGACGGAAGAGAGGAAAGCCAGAAAATCCACCTAAACCCCCGATCCGGACGATGGATTCCCGACAACTCCTACCTGCAAAGGCATGTCAATGGGGCTATTGCCTATAACGTTTGGCAATACTATGAAGCAACGAAAGACCTCGAATTCCTATCCCTTTACGGAGCCGAGATGCTTTTGGAAATTGCTCGTTTTTGGGTAAGCCTCTCTTCTTATAACCGCGCACATGATCGCTATGAAATTTGCGGAGTGATGGGACCGGATGAATATCACGAAGGCTACCCGGGCAAAAAGAAGCCCGGGATTAACAATAATGCCTATACCAACTTAATCGCAGCATGGGTTTTAGCTCGAATCCCGCAAGTTATGCAAATTATCCCTAAAGAGAAAAAGAAAGAACTCTATGAGAAACTGGAACTTTCGGAAAAAGAGCTGCTTTCTTGGGAAAAAATGAGAAAAAAATTCTACATCCCCTTCCATGACGGGGTGATCAGCCAGTTCGAGGGTTATGAAAAACTAAAGGAACTTGATTGGGAGGCCTATAAAAAGAAATATCGGGACATCCAAAGAATGGATCGGATTTTGGAGTCCGAGAATGACAATGTTAATAACTATAAAGTATCCAAGCAAGCCGATGTTCTCATGCTTTTTTACCTCTTCCCCGTCAGGGAACTACAACACCTTTTTCAAGAAACGGGATACGAACTTTCGGAAAAAACCATTCAAAAAACCATCGATTATTATAGAGAAAGAACGTCGCTCGGCTCCACTTTAGGCAAACTGGTCCACTCTTGGGTAGTGGCCCGCTTCGACCGAGAAGCCTCCCTGAAATTATTTTATGAGGCTTTGCAAAGTGACTTTGCCGATGTCCAACACGGGACAACGGCCGAAGGAATTCATCTGGGAGTGATGGCGGGAACGGTTGATCTGATTCAGAGATGCTATTGCGGCATAGAGTTTCATGACAATGCCCTGTATTTTAACCCGATTCCTCCCAAGTCATTGAAAAAATGCCATTTTAAGCTCCGTTATCGCAAAAACTTATTTTCCGTCCGCCTGACTCAAAAAAAACTCTTCCTTCTGCCGGAAAGTCTTTCCGGCGAAGCGATCCAAATATTTTTTCGCGATAAAATATGTGAATGCAAGGAAGGGGTCATGACGGTGTTTTCTCTCTGAAAAGCCCTTAACGCCCCCCTTTCAATCGGCTTTAAAACAATCTAACCCATTTCATGTAAATTATTTATAAAATTAATCCTATCTTAATATTTATGTACCATAATCGCGAAAAATCCTTCAAAAAGGGTGTTTTTATGAAGATTTCCGATTACAATCCTGACCCTTCCTCCGTTGTCTTGGGAACGGGTATCGGTTTAGCCGCAGCATACGTTATTAATTCCGAAATAACGGAGCAAGCCATTCGTAAAATCAACCAAGCCGGCAAAATCGTATATAACTCTCTAACATTCGATAATGTTCTGACATTTACCGTAACTTGCGTAGGAGTTTCGGTAGCCTCCTCTTTTTTCATGCCGGCCATTCGTGGTATAGTTAGGGAAATAACACGATAAATATTTTTTCCGGAGAAACTTTTCGGAAAAGTTATTGAGCTTTGAATCATAGGACATCATTCCGGTCAAAAATCGATAAGTGCAATTTAATGATACCGATATCTATCTGACCTTACTTTTTCTCTTTAAGAAGTCCCCTTTTAATCGAGTCAAAAAAACCTAGCAT
>CAYGJM010000094.1:0-4968 GCA_964350295.1 uncultured bacterium
CGTTATCGTCCCTGCGAGGTTAATATAGCTTTTGATCACTTGAATGCAAAGGCCGATCGTCTCGTGCGAGAAAAAGAAAACGAGTTAAGAAAACATTTGAAAAAAAATGGGATAAAGGTCCATTTATTTGATGTGACTTGAGGTGGGTTCATCTATGGCTTTGAGAGACTTTTATGATCGTCGACAATATATCGAAAGAGCCTTGGCGGAGACCGACACCTTTCCGATCCTCGGGAATGCACCCCCTTTCCCTTGGGACACATTTCTCGAACACGTAAAAGAATTATCGGGGATTCCCGACTTGGAAATTCGACCGGAGCCGGTTTTACGCTATCTGGCGGAAGATGCCGGGCAGGAAATAGGCCTTCACCCCGTTCCTTTTCATTTTTCGGTGTTGCCTCTTCAGGGACATGTGACCCTTTTTATGTCTTCGGAAGATGCGGCGACGTTTATTTCTTGGACGATGGGGCGAAAAACCGATCCGGATCTTCTTTTGGCTTCGCAGTTCTTAAAAGGATTCATGGATTTTACGGCTTTAGAAATTCTTCATCGCATTCAACCCTATCCGATGTTTGACGGTTTTTTATTGCGCTTATTACGGGAGGCCTCCCTTCCCCCGACATCCGGGGTATTGTTATTGGACGTCGTTCTCTCCTCACACGGCGAAAAGATCGTTTGTCGTCTGATCATTCCGGAACTTTTTCGAAAGCATTGGATCGAAAAATTCGTAGGGCGCCCTCCCTTTCTTTCGGAGGAAGATAAAAAAAAATTAGAGGTTATCTGTTCCTTACGGGCGGGCCAATTTTTATTATATCCCGAAGATTGGGCCGAAACGGCGCCCGGGGATTTTATTCCCTTACGAACGGAGCATGCTTATATTGCCGTGGGCGAACAACCTTTATATCGCGTGCGCATCAAGGATAAGGAAGTAAAAATTTTAGAACAGCCCGTTTATGAAGAGGTGCTTATGGAAGAAAATGAAAAACTTTCGGTCGGTACGGAAGAAGAAGGGGATACTCCGGAAAGAGAAATTCCGGAATCGAGCAGTATTGATCGCATTCCGATACGGGTATCCGTCGAATTGGCTCGTTTTAAGATGACTTACGAGCGTTTGTTGCATTTAAAACCGGGTCAGTTATTGGAACCGGGTATTTCGCAGGACCGCCCCGTTGATCTCATCGTAAACGATCGAAAAATTGCCACTGCCGAATTGGTGCGTATCGGCGAAACGGTAGGCATTCGTATCTTGGATCGTTTCTAGGAGGCTTCCGGGTATGTCGGATCTCGAAAAAACGATCGTCGACGGGAACTCCGGAAAGAACCCCGGCGTGAATGTTCCGGAAAAAATCGGTCCTTATCGAGTCAAGGGATTATTGAGAAGGGGGGGGATCGGTATTCTGTACCTGGGAATGCATCCGGATACCGATGAGCTTCTGGCCGTAAAAGTCCTTTCGCCGGAATATGTCTCGCATCCCGAAATGGTCGATCGATTTTTGCGAGAAGCTCATATCATAGAAATGGCCGATCATCCCAATATCGTTCGCTTGTACGGACACGGGAAATGGGAGGGCGGCGTATATATAGCCATGGAATTCATTCGGGGAATTTCTCTTCGAAAGTTGATTCTGCAAAACGGGCTTTCCTTTCGACGTTCTTTGGAAATCATTTTGGAAACCGGGATGGCTTTAAGCCATCTGCATGCACACGGTGTCATACACAGGGACGTTAAGCCGGAAAACATATTACTTTCCGAAGAAGGCGGAGTCAAGGTCATTGATTTCGGGATAGCCCGTTTGCGAGGAGATCCGAACGGAAGATCGGAAAAACAAAAGTTGGCCGGGACTTTAACGTACATGAGCCCCGAACAAAAGGAGCATCCGTTACTGATTTCCTATGCCACCGATATTTATTCGTTGGCCATCGTTACGTATGAACTTTGCTTGGGAAAGCTTTGTTACGGCGTGATACAGCTTTCTTTATTGCCCAAAGGATTACGCGTGATTTTATCGAAAGCCTTACAGACGAACCCGTCGGATAGGCAGGTCGATATGAATGAGTTCGTGAGTGAATTGAATCATTATTTGAACTCGGTTTTTGAGAAAAACGAAGATCTTACGGAATATTCCTTACCGGAGTTATCGGAATTATATGAAAACATTTCTTTTCATTTGAAACCGAGTTGCACTCTGCCGCTGCATCGTTTTTCCGTCGGGGTTGATTATCCGGAAGGAATTCTTTCAGGGAATCTTTATTACGATTATTTATCTTTGCGAGAAGAAGTTTCGGCCGTGATTATCGTGGTCTCCGAAAAGGAAGGGGCACTCGGTATGTTCCACGCTTCCTTCCTGAAAGGAGCCGTTCAATCCCTGTATCAAGAGGTATTTTCGGAAGGGGAAATTGCCGAATGCGGAACACGTTTCATCGAGAGATTGCAACGTCTATTAGCGGAAAACGGGAATTCGGCTTATACCTTTTCTTTCTGGATTCGGGATGAAATAAAGCATGCGGTTCATTATTTTCATGCCGGTTCGGGGGGATTATGGAGCGTTTCCTCCGGTTCAACGCATGTTCGAGCTTTTGAGGCGGAAGGCATTCCTTTGGGAGATCCGTCTTTAAAAGAAGTAGTTCCGATCACGTCTAACGGTCATGCGGGAGATTTGTTCATTTTGATTATTCCTTTAAGGAAGGATCCTCTTAAAAAGGAGATTTGTCAAAAAGCCATCGAGACTTCTCTATCTTTTTTCGGAGATAAGCAGGCTGCGGTCATAACGGAACATATGGCCGAACTAGCAAGAGAAAAATATCCAATGTTCGTGTTGAGCGTGCAAATAAGAGGATAGAAAAATGTTTTCTATACATTTAAATGGTGCGGTCTGTATAAAAAAAAATATTGGATAAAACGAAAATCGTATATGAAAAAAATCTGTCTCGGATGGGCGATATGTACGTTTTTAACGACTTTTCGTTTTGCATATGCCGAAGATCATCGAAATCTTTCCGATAACGTAACTTCCGCAAAGGAAAAGACCGTTTCCTCTTCTCATTGCGCAACGGATCCTTGTGACGAAGGCTACGTAATCAATTTCAAAAATGTCGGTTTTGCCGAATACCTTCATTTTTTAAGTAAATTAACGAATACGAACTTCGTATATAACGAAGAGGACGTTCAATTTACCGTTTCCGTCATGGCGGAAGAACCAACCGATATTACGCAGGTTCGTGCCGCTCTTCTACAAATTTTACGTACTCGCGGATTGACGTTGACCGAGCAGGATAATAACGTCGTGATTGCTGCCGATCCGAATATGCGATCTTTGGCCCCCGTCGTTTCGGAAGAACTCGGAAATCTTTGCGATACTTCCGAAGCTTTGATTACGAGAGTTTTTCGTTTAAGACATGCCAATCCGGCCGAAGTGGCCGCGATTATTTCCTCGATGCTTTCCGTCGAAGCGTTGGTAGAATATTCCTTGGACTCACATCATCTCATCGTGACCGATCTGACGGCCAACGTGGAAAAGGTTTCCGATCTTTTGAAAAGCTTGGATAATCCGAGAGCCGCTTTTGAAATCGGCAGATACGTGACGAAAAACGGTAATATCGAAGATTTAATTACCTTGGCCGAGCAAATCCTGGTTCCCATAGCGGAAAATAATCCCGTCGTGATGGTTCCGCAGATGGCATCGGATAGTATTTTTATCGTCTCGACACCCTATTTGGTTCAAAAAGCTTTAGAGTTATTAAAAACGTTGGATGTGGGGGGCGAAGGACAGCTACCTGCGGATCACCTGGCAAACTCGCAATTTTTAATTTATAAATTACAATATCATATCGGAAATCAAATACAGGAAACTCTTCAGGAATTGGGATCGGATTTGGCAGGAACGGGAAATATTAATCCCGCACTCGTCAGCGCCATCAATACGGCGCAATGGATCCCTACGACCAATTCCTTGCTATTCGTGGGAGATCCTAAAACCTTGCAGCGCATTAAGGAACTCGTGGAAGTTTTGGATGCCCCTTTACGACAAGTTTGTATTGAAGTATTAGCCGTTCGTACGAGTTTGAATAATACGCTGGAATTAGGCGTCGAATACGGCTATCGCGGCAAAGCGGGGAATCGGGTCGTAGCCAGCGGTTCGTTATTAACGACGCCGAATCCTTCCCTGGCCGGCAGCGGAATAAAACCGAACGTTATTTCTCAGGGAATCGATGTGGCTACGGGCCCCGGAATACCGGTTCCCTTAACACCGAATCAGTTGGGATTAGCTAACGGCGTCATCGGAAACGTCTTGCGGTCCGGAGGAAATCTCTATTTCGATATAGCCGCTTTGGTGACGGCTTTGCAGACGGATCAGTCGACTGCCGTAATTTTGAACCCGAAGGTCGTCACGCAGGATACGGTTCCTGCCGATATTTATGTCGGATCAACGAGACCTTTTCAAACCAATTCCATTTTGCAGGCCAGCGGTTCCTCGACGGGGAATTTCGTGACGGCCAGTATCGAATATCGGCAGCTCGGTACGACTTTGCAGGTTACGCCTTTTTTGGGAAAGGGAGATATGATCACCTTGGAGATCAATCAACAGACCAGTAACTATGTGAATAATGCCGTTTCTCAAGGAGGAGGATCGGATAATTTTGCCATCGTACCCGTTACCACCGATTCTTCGATTACCACGCGCGTTCAAGTCCCGGACAAGCATTTTCTGATGATCAGCGGTATGCTGGAAGATATTCAGACCAAGACGAAAACGGCGGTTCCCTGTTTAGGAGGACTTCCCTGGATAGGAGATCTGTTCGGAACGAGAAGCAGTTCGGTCGAAAAAGATAATCTTATCATTTTCATTCGCCCTCATATCATTGACACGGCGCAGGAGATGCAGGAATTTACAAAAGAGGAAGACAAGTTTTACCGACAAAAAACGAAGGGAGAATCCTTTTTGAAAAATTCCGTAAAACTCTATAAAA
>CAYGJM010000095.1:0-827 GCA_964350295.1 uncultured bacterium
TGTGCCTCCCGATCTTCCGGACGAGTGAATGCATAGACTTCCTTTCCCCGATAACGGGCTATTTGAATCAAAATATGTGCGGAAGAGCCGAACCCGTAAAAACCTAATTTTTGTGCCGATTCGATCATGCGAAGAGCCCGATAACCGATTAATCCGCCGCATAAAAGAGGAGCTACCTGCACATCCGAATAAGAGTCCGGAACGGGATAACAATAGTCTTCGCGAGCCGTACAAAATTCCGCATATCCCCCGTCTCCGTGATAGCCGGTAAATCGGGCTTCTTCGCAGAGGTTTTCTCGACCGGAAGTACAAAAACGGCACGTTTGACACGTACTTCCCAACCAGGAAGCTCCTACCCGTTGTCCTAAGGTAAAACGACTTTTTTGCGAACCGATTTTTTCTACGGTCCCTACGATTTGATGTCCGGGAATTAACGGCAAGCGAGGTAACGGTAGCTCTCCGTCGACAATATGCAAATCGGTACGACAGACCGCACAAGCTCGTACCCGAAAGAGAATCTCTCCTTCGGCAACCTCCGGAACGGGAACTTTCGCAAGGCGAAGAGGTTTTCGGGGGGCTTCCAAAACCATCGCTCGCATAAAGGACGGTGTTGTATTCGTATTCATACCGTATTTCCGTATGTTTCTAATCCGGAGAGACCTCTACGATGGGCCTGCTTTTTTGAATTTCGGTGAACTCTCCCGCTAAAGCCATGGCCTCCTCATCCGAAAGCCTTCCCGATTGAATTTTGACTTTCACCGCTTCTTTTCTTCGCATCCAGTCTCTATCCAAGATTCTTTGCAAAGCCTCTTTAAATAACTGCGGAG
>CAYGJM010000095.1:837-4962 GCA_964350295.1 uncultured bacterium
AATCAACTCTTGAGCCTGGGCATCTTCCAAGCGCATCAATAAGGAAAGCAAATCTTCGGGAACTTCCTTTTCGGAAATAGCCTCATAGATCCTGCGACAGACCGGAGAATAGAAGTGTTCGGGACGGATATTTTTTTGAGCTACTTGCAATAAATGATAGGGAGCGGAACCCGCATGCAGTAACCAAGTCAATACGTCGGCCTCCAAATAAGGTGCCTCGCCGCTCTCTTCATCGGAAAGACGGCTATAAGAAGGAATCCGAACGCGCGGAAACCCCTTCTCTTCGATTTGCAAAGCGGAAGGGGGTATGCTCGTTAAGGAGGCCAGCTTTCGCAAGGTTTCATAAACCATAATCGGATCTTCCCAATCCCTAATTCCTTCGGCAATTTTTTGAACAACGTTGGCCTTCGCGGCAGGTTCCTGCAAGTCAACGGTTTTTCCGGCCACATGCAAAACAAAGGAGAGATAATCCGACTTCGTTTTAAAAAGTTCCAGAAACGGCTTCATCCCTTTTTCGAGAATATATTGATCGGGGTCGCACCCTTCGGGCAAGGAAAGAACGAAGGCCGCTATGCCTTTTTTTTGAAAGAGATCGCCGGCCTTTAAGGCTGCCTTTATTCCGGCCGTATCGGAATCAAAAGCTATCACGACGCTTTCGACCCCCAAACGTTTTAATTTTTCAACATGCGAAAGGGTTAAAGCCGTTCCCAGGGGGGCAACAACGATATTCATTCCCGAATAAATCAAACGCAAGGCATCGATTTGCCCTTCGACGAGGATGGCCTTTTTTTCTTTGGCCATTCGAAATCGAGACTCCGAAAATCCGAATAATTCCTGAGACTTTTTAAAAAGAAAACTCTCCTTGGAATTGATGTATTTTCCTCCGGTTGTTCTCTCGTGATAAAGTCTTCCGGAAAAAGCAATGACATGTCCCCCGGCATCTTTAATGGGAAATAAAATGCGATCGTAAAAAAAACCGAGTTTCCTTTCATTCAATAGACCCGCCTGCTCCATTTCTTCCGGAGAAAAATTTTTTTTCGATAATTCCTCGAGCAAAAGAGTCCCTTTTCGAGGGGCGAGTCCGATACCGAAACGTCGAATGAACGAAAGATCTATTTTTCTTTTTTCCAGATAGAGCAAAGCTTCTTTCCCCTCTTTGCTTTCTAAAAGAAAACGATGAAAAAAATCGGAGGCAGCTGCCAAGACGTCCAAAAGGCGCCGTTTATCGTACTTCGCTTTTGAAACGTCTTCATACTCCAATAAGACATGAAAGCGTCGAGCTAAAAATTCTACCGCTTCCGGAAAAGTCAACTTTTGATGATGCATGAGGAAGGATATGGCATCCCCGTGGGCGGAGCAACCGAAACAGTGATACGTTTCTCCGCCGGGCCTTACGACGAAGGAAGGAGTCTTTTCTTCATGAAAGGGACAAAGTGCTTTATAATAGGCCCCGGTCTTTTGCAAGCGGAGAAAATCGGATAATAATTCTACCAGATCCGTTTTCTGTTTTAATCGTTCCAAACTCTCCTTGGAAAGAATGGCCATTAACTCACCTTTGTACCGGAAGAGAGGCGTTCCAACAAAGGAAGCTCCAGCAAATTCCCGTCCTTCCCGGCCAAAAGCATTCCTCGACTTTCAATGCCCATTAATGTAACGGGTTTTAAATTGGCAACCACCAAAACCTTTTTCCCGACCAACTCTTCGGGAGAGTAATACTCTTTGATTCCGGAAACGATTTTTCGAACTTCCGTTCCCAAATCCACTTCCAATTGATAGAGTTTTCGACTTTTCGGTACTTCGTCGACCCGAAGAATTTCGGCGACGCGAAGATCGACCCGAGAAAAATCTTCGATACCGATGAAAGGTTGTTCTTTTTTTTCTTCCGAAGGCAAAGCGGAAAATTCTTGCATGGTTTCTCCCTCCTCTATTTTTTTAAACAATATTTCCGGAACCGGAAAAGTGATTCCCTCCGGAAAGGGTTTTTTCATTTGTCGATCAAAAAGATCGTCCTCGACGGCTCCGGAAAAACCGATCATATTCCAAATTTTCCGTCCGGTATCCGGAATAACGGGATAAGAGACAAGAGCCAGGGCACGGATACAAAAAAGACAATTTCCCAATACTTCCGGAAGGCGATCGGGTTCTTCCTTCAGCAGGACCCAGGGTTTCATTCGATCGAAATAAATATTTCCCGATGAAGCCAGTTCCATCAGCAGCGAAGTAACCCTTCTGAGATGAAAAGTCTCATAAGCCCGGCGAATTTGATCGACGATTTCCGTCACTTCCTTGCGGAACGGGGTGTCCCTTTCATTCAAAGCTTCGATCGGCAACGTTCCCTTCATTTTTTGATGAATAAAGGTCAAAGTCCTATGAATGAAGTTTCCGAATTTTCCGACTAATTCGCTATTGTTGCGTAAGATAAAATCTTTTCGCGTAAATTCGGTATCGTCGGTTTCGGGAGCATTGGCTGCAATCGTATAACGAATCTGATCCGGATCGAATTTTTTAAAAAAAAGATCGGTATCGATCCAATTTCCGTCCGATTTACTGAATTTTTTTCCTTCATAAGCATAAAAGGAGTTGGCCGGGAGCTCGTCCACTAATTTATAGGGCTTATTTTGTCCCATAATCATTCCCGGAAAAAAAACGGCATGAAAGGGACTAGTATCTTTTCCTAGAAACTGAACGTACTTCGTATCCGGATCCAACCAAAAATCCTTCCAGGCATCCGGCGTCCCTCGTCTTTGAGCCCAGTCCTTCGCCGCCGATATATAGCCGATAGGAGCATCGAACCAGACATAAAATACCTTTCCGGGCTCTCCGGGTACGGGAATTCCCCAATCCAAGTCACGCGTAATCGATCTTTCCTTGACCTCTTCGATATACCTTTCGGCCATATGGAGGACCTGGGGCTTCCAATTCTTTTCTCGAATCCACGCAAAAAGACGCTCCTTTAAGAGGTCCGGACGAAAAAAATAGTGCTCGGTTTCTCGGAAGGTCAACGGTGCTCCGGAGATTTTCGATTTCGGAGCAATCAGCCGTTCCGCTTCGAAAGAGGCACCGCACTTCGGACACTCATCCCCGCGGGCCTCTTCGAAACGGCAATGGGGACAAGTCCCCATAACATAACGGTCGGCAAAAAAACGGCCCTCTTTTTCCGAAAACAGTCGACAGGCCTTCTTTTTTTCCAAATAACCGTTTTTCCGCAAGTCTTCGAAAAATTCCAAGACGGTTTCGTCATGACCGGGCCATGTCGTTCGGGAGTAATGGTCGAAAGAAAAATGAAACTTCCGAAAGGTCTTTACGGCCGCCTCGTGATAATGGTCGACGTGGGCCTTCGGAGACCTTCCCTCTTTTTCGGCACTCAGAGTAATGGCCGCTCCGTATTCATCCGATCCGGATAAAAACAAAACTTCATGCCCGGTAAAACGCATATACCGGGCATAGCAATCGGCCGGCAAGTAGGCCCCGGCAATATGCCCGAAATGAAGAGGGCCGTTCGCGTATAAAAGAGCGGAAGTAATTAAAACGCGACCGGTCATTACAGGCTCTTTTTATCCATTTGTAATAAGGTTTTGCTTTTTTCTTCCATTTCTCGATCCTTGACCATTCGATTTAAAATGCGATTGGCCGGATTCTTATCCATTCCGTCATTGATTCCCTCTCCGGACTCGATCATATGTCTGGCTATGGCTATGGCGTGATTAACCAGTTCGAAAGGACTATCGAAAAGCCCTCTTAATTTTTCATTGGTTAGGGTTACTTGTTTAAGCATGGTTCCTCCGTTTAAGACAAGCGTTTTTCACTCTATATTTTTCCGCAATAAAAATGCTTTTTAAAATTTCCGTCGTTTTTTCCAGGTCTCGGTTGGTAACGTGATAATCATAAAAAAGGGCTTTTTCCATTTCTTTTTCGGCCCAAGCCAATCTCTTTTCCATTTCCTTGCGAGTTTCGGTCTCTCGTTTTTTAAGGCGCAAAGCCAATTCCTCCATGGAAGGAGGGCTTAAAAAAATATAAACTCCTTCCAAAAAGGCTTTAATCGCCAAGGCTCCCTGAGTATCGATCACTAAAACGACATCTTTTCCCTGCCCCAAAAGATCTTCCAGGTCTTTTTTTCTCGTACCG
>CAYGJM010000096.1:0-4773 GCA_964350295.1 uncultured bacterium
TCGTGACGGAGAATGGCTGGCTCTGGCTACGCAATCCTATAAAAACGGCTTTACGATACGCGTTCCGAAAAAAGATAAGCACCTTTCTCTTCGTCTATTTATCAAAACGCTGCAAAGCTCGGTTCTTCTCATCACTCCCGACGGACCTTTGGGCCCCAGATATAAAATCAAACCGGGAGTGATCCTTGCCGCCCAAAAGGCAAAAGCTCAAATCTTTCCTTTCGGATGGAGCGCAACGAAATACTGGGAATTAAATACCTGGGATCATTTTAAAATTCCGAAACCTTTCAGTCGGATTCGCATCGGTTTCGGAATGCCCTTTTCCTTTCGGGATTCCTCTCTTTCTCTATCGGAAAAAATAAAAATGACCGAAGATCACCTCTCTTCTTTTATGAAGGCCTTGGACGCCTCGGAAGAAAGAGCGGAAGAAAATGTTCGCAAAGAATGAAAAGATCTATATTGCTTTTGCATTTCTTTCAATTTCTCTCGAATGACGGAACACTTATAAATCGCGTAAATCGCTTGCGCAGGCCCGGACCAATCAATGATCAATTCCGATAAGTCATGCTTTCTCAATTCATCGGCCATCCAGGTATTGTCGCGAACGACGGGAATTTTTCCTGCAGAAACGGCTTCGACGAAAATTCCCGAAGTGGACATCCGGTACTTGGCACTCGTATAAGGCAAAAGAATACAATCGCTTCGCAACATCCAATCCGCATAATCTTTTGCCGATAAAGGATCGGGAAGGGACGTAATACACATGTATGAGGAAGAAAGTTTTGCTCTTTCATTAGCAACCAAATGAATGTACTTTTGATAGGGATCGCGTACAAAGGTCATCTCTCGGATCAGACTTAACCCCTTTCCCTCTCGACAGGATCCGGGCCACCAACAGACGATTTCTTTTTTTTCTCTTTCCGAAGATACCGAACCATATTCGACATGAGGAATCGGCAACACTTCCGGAGACATTCCCGATGAAATCTCCATGGCCTTGCGAACCGATTCGCTGTCCGTCAACAAACGCAGAGCGATTCCTTTGTCCGATACCTTTTGATGAAGATGCTCTAAAAAAGGAGCGTCACCGGCCGTATAATGACGATAAATGATCCAGAAAGAAAGCCTCCCGGAAGAAGTCTTCGGAAGAGCTCGAACCGTAAGAGAGAGGTCTTCCGACGTAAAAGCTTCCAGAAGCACAATATGATGAAACCGGGGAGAGACGGCTTTTCGTAAAAAGAAAAAGAGAGAGAGGTAATATTCGATTTTTCTTTTTCCCCGAACCCATCGACGAGGTCTTCTATAAGAAAGACCGAGCTGCTCGCTATCCGGTTGCGAAAGAGGGCTCTTCAATACTTTATGATAAAAATCTTCCAAATCGGAAAGAATATTTTTACGGGGGACGGCCGATAAAAAATCCCATCCGTTCTCGACGGATGCCTTTTTTAACGATTCGATATAAACCCGACTATGCCCCGAAGCCGTAAAAAAACGGGGATTGAGAACGATCATGCGTGCTTTCATATTTTCGAACGACGTGCCCTTATGAGCACGTCGCAAAACCCCTACTTTTTCTTGGCAGGAGCTTTTTTCTTGTCGGCGCAAGACTTGGAACCGACCGAACAGGAGGATCCGGATTTAGCAGCCGGCTTCTTCGCTTCGCTTTTTCCTTTTTTCATGCTCATCTATAAACCTATTTTCATTATTTTTTACAATTCCTCATTATTGAGAATTTACTATCCTGCGTATGTTACTGCCATCGGGATCGACAATAACAGTCCGACCTACTCCGAAAAGACGGAAGAAACCGATCATTCTGCACCTTCGAGAACGTGAGTCAGGGGTTCTCTGCCTATTTTGTTCCGCCCCCGTCGCGAACGGCCTTGGATATCCCTTTTGTCCGCGACTTTTTCCAATGCATTTTCCGAAAAATAACATTGTTGGCGATTATATTTCATTTTTTTCCATTTTTTGCGTAGAGAATTCGCATCCTTTTTATAAATAAAAGCTTATGAAATACATTTCATCTCTTATTTTTCAAAAATGCTCTACGTGGTTCCGACGATTTTTTTAATGATTTCTTATGCTCTTGTATCAAAATAATAAAAATGACATCCTTTCCCGGAGAAACAGAAAACCCTTTCCCTTATAGCCTTCCGTGAAAACCTTTCGTCTTTTTCTTTTTCGCACTCTTATGAACGGTCTCCGAAAAATCGGTTATCCCCGTATCCGACCTTCCGCTTCGGTGCAAAACGTTCTTTTCGTCAGCACGAGCGGCATAGGTGACACCTTATGGGGAACCCCCGCTCTTCGTTCCTTTCGGGAAAGCTACCCTTCCTGTCGGATAACGGTACTGACAAGCCCGGTCGGAGCCGAGGTATTAAAACATAATCCCCGTATCGACGAAATTTTTACTTTCCGAAAATCTCCTTTTCGACCGGTTTCTCTTTTCCGCATACTACGAAAAAAACAATTCGATCATTGTTTCGTCTTTCATCTTTCCGATAAATGGGTATTGGCCTTCTGTTACTTTTTGGGCATCCCCTCCTTGACCGGGTTCACGCGTCATGCCAAGGAGCTGGCCTTTCTTTTTACCGATTCTCTTCCCATTGCCTTCGAGCATCCGGTTATCCAAAGAAACGAATTGATCCGTCAATGCGGAGCCGATCCCCGTCATGTACATATGGAATTTTTCTTAACGGAACAAGAAAAGGAAAAAGCTCGTCGATATCTTCGATCCGAAATACCGTGGATCGGAATACAACCGGGAGCCAGCCAACTTTTTAAACAATGGCCCCCGAAACATTTCATTCAATTGATCCGATTATTCAGCCGAGAAATGAACGCACGCTTCATTCTTTTCGGTAATCGGGACGAGCTTCCGCTTGCCGAAACCATTAGCCGAGAACATCCTTGCCTGATTGCTTCCGGTCAATTTTCACTCCGAGACAGTGCGGCTCTGATCGGTCAAACTTCTCTTTTCATCACGAATGATACGGGACCCATGCATCTGGCTCTGACTCAAAAGGTCCCCCTTGTTGCCCTCTTTTCGCCGACTGATCACCGCTTATGTTGGCCCTATCTGGATTCGTCTTTCGTTACGGTCGTGGCAAAACCGAAAACTTGTTTTTCCTGCGTCGGGAAAAAATGTCATCAACCTTTTTGTATGGAAAGGATTTCACCGGAAACGGTCTTTGATCGAGCAAAATCCTTGCTCGCCTCTCTTAAGACCGGGGGTTTTTCGGATATTTCAATTGACACCTCGTCTCTTCCAAAAAAAGAGAGCTTACCGTAAAAGCCGTCAAAAAACAGAGAGGTACCAATAGAAGAGCTATACCGTAATCATAGGTCGTATAAACGGGTATCCCGTTCACGTAATCGCCTCCCCACAACGAAGACAGAATAAAACCGACCGCCGGTTGCAATATTGCTCCGCCCAAAACGACGGCCATATTATTAAAACCGATACCGGCTGCCAATACGGAATGTTTGTTTCGATCCTTAATCAAGGCAAAGCCCAAAATCTGGGCCGATGAAGCGGTACCCATAAAAAAAAGAAAAATATAGATCGACCAAAAAGGCATTTTCGGGACGTAAATGACGGCCATCGAACTGATAATGCCGATAAAAGACAAAAGAATCATCGGTAGGCAACGCCTTTTGATTTTATCCGATAACCAACCGATAAAGGGACTGGCTACGGCCGTTCCGATCCATACGCAACTGACGGCGGAAGCGCCTATCTTATCATCCACGCCGAAACGAAGAGAAATAAAGGGCGTTCCCCAAAGGGCGGCAAACATCATGATCGGCCCCCAAGAGGCAAAAGAGTAAAGAGCGATAAACCAATTCTGCGTATCCGAGCCGAGCAGCTTTAAACTCCTCTTGATATCGCTGCGAAAGCTTTTTTCCGGAGGTGGACCCTGCCATTGAGAAGGATGATCTCGGATAATGCACCAAGCCAGTAAAGCTAAAACGAATCCGACGGCGGAAAGAGCCATGAAAATAATGCGCCAATTAAAAATATCCAGTAATACAGCCAACGGATAAGCACCGGAAACTGCCCCGAAAACACCGAAAAATTGAGCCAATCCGGCCAATACGGCAAATCGTTCCGGTTTAAACCAAAGAGCTGCCACGAAAAGAACCCCCGTAAACGCAAATGCGGAACCGAATCCCATGAAAAATCGTCCTAAAGAGGCTAACAGCAAGTCATGGGTATTTCCGAAAAAAAAGGCCCCTGCAGCACAAAGCATTATGGCTATAACCAAAAGGAGGCGAAGGCCGTATCGATCATAAAGAAGACCTACGGGGATTTGCATAAAGGAATAGGAATAAAAATAAAAACCGGACATCAAACCGAGGCTGGCCGCTCATATATATAAGTCGGCCATCAGTTGAGGCACCATCACTCCCGGACATATCTGCATTCCCATTTCATAAAATAAGCACAGAAGGGCCACAACATAAATAAGCAATGCCCTGGAGAAGGTATACCCGGGATGTTCGTGAATATTCATATTTTTCCGTCATCGGAAATGCTTTTTTCCGCTATACCATAGCTATCACAAAAAGCCTTTTACCGGAAAATTAAAATTGACCGGTAACTCCTGAAAAGAATAAATAAGAATTTTTCTTCTTAGGTAAGGGATATGAAGATCGTCATAAGGCTCTTTCAATCGGCAGTCCTATTTTTACTTGTCCTCGGTGCCGTATGCCGAGGAATTTCCGGTTTTTTTTCCGTAGAAGTACTTCCCCTTTTTTTCGGGGTAG
>CAYGJM010000097.1:0-4281 GCA_964350295.1 uncultured bacterium
GTTCCTCATTCAACTGCATCGTGAAGGAAGGAAAAAAATCGGCTTCCCGAAGGGGATCTCTTTCCACGGTCGTTTTGTCGACTTTGAGGTAACCTTTGGTTACCAGAGATTGAACGGTCGCTCGGGATGCTCCGCTTTTTTCCAAAAGCTCCGTCAAAAAATTTCTTTGTGAACTTTTAAAATCTCATCGAGAACGATGGCCCCTTTAGGACTTTTGTTTCGCATTTCGATAATTTTTTGACGCAATTCATCCCGAGATAATCCGCGAGAAATCACCCGTTGTTCCTTATGCCCCATTCCCCGACGAACGGCCCCGGGAGAAAAGATCTTTAAAACTTTGGCAAGAGGAGAATGATAATAACGAGACATCCAAAAAGCCAATTCGGAAAGTTCCGGAGTAATAACGGGTATCGGCGACAAGACCTTCTCAATCGGCAATACCTTACTTAAGGAACAGGTCTCCTCAACGCAATAAACCAGTCCCGTACAAAACCGTCCCCTCAAAGGAATTCGAACGCTTACCCCCGTTTCGACGTGGTCGAGCAAGGGCTCCGGGATACCGTAGGTAAGACTTTTTACGGGTCCTTTTTCGGGAAAGACGGAGGCGAACTTCCGATATGAAGAAGTCATGACAACTCGCTTCGTAACAAGTCCCACAATATTTTTTTTAAATGAGGATCGCGCACGTAGGCCCCCGGATCGGCCAATAAAAGGAGCGGTACCCCGTATAAACGAGCCGGGGAAAGGGGCTTGTATCCTCGAAACAAGGCGGGCAAACGATGAAGCTCTCCCTCGGAAATCAAGATTTTCCGTAAACGGGGCATCGAAGCAAAAAAATCGGACCACGATCCTTCTTTTTCATACACGGTCGCATCGACCGAAAGAGCGGGGCGAAGATGATCGCAAATGGCTTTTGTCAAACGAGATAGCAATTCTTTCTTTTCCCCCGAAGGGCAAGAAGTTAGCACAAGAACTTCGGTCGATAAATCTTCTTTTAGGACTTTTCGTAAAACTTCCGATCCGGCCTTGCTTGCGGAAGAGGTCAAATAAAGATCACCTCTTCCTTCCCGGTACTCTTGACGGATCCATTGTTTATATTCTTCAAACATGCGTCTTTTCCCGTGCGTCGCCATCATCTAAAAAAGCAACCCTTTCGGAAATCGTTTCGACCAAACCGTAAAAGCCTCTTTCCGCATACTTTTTTTCCAAAAGCTCCTTTACTTCTTTCACTCCCCCCCGAGGATACATCTTCTTTAAAATTTTAAGGACGAACTCGGTTTGATATAAAAAATCAAAATCTCGTTGATGCCCCAACAAAAAGAAAAGAACGTTTTCATCCTCTCGATACCGAAAAAGAATTTTTAAAATGAGCCGAGAAACGCGATTCACATTATCCAATAAGCGGTCGAGTAACTGATACAGAGAAACATAATTGGGAACCCGTTGATCCTCGGGATTGCGACGTTGTAACGAAAAAATGATTTCCCGAGCTTGCAGGGCACCGTGAAAGGCCTTGCTGACGCAGACGTTCATATGCGTAACGTCCGCCCGATCGGCTTGTCTGTGAGAAAGCAAATAACAATAATGGCGCAATTTATTCAAACAACCCTTGGCATGCGTCCAGGAAAAACTCTGTTCGTTGGCGACCATCATATGAGAACCGGTTAAAACGCGAATCAATTCCAAAAGACCGGTTAAATGTTCGCTTACGTCGGCCTGCAACCGTTTTTTAATTAAAAGCTCTTCCATATTCCGGTAGACCTCTTCGACCTCCCGAATTTTTTGAAAAGAAATGAGAAACTCCGATAAAATGAATTGAAACAGAAGACTGTCGCTCTGCGCATACGCGTTCAAGCCGGGTTCCTTTACTTTCTGCATATTTCCCTTCTAATCCTTTCAAACGGCACATGTATACCATAATTTCCTTTAAAAAAAAGGCGAAGCCGAAAAAAAATGCCTGTTTTTTTCTAAAAATAATTCCCGGAAATAATAGCCGGTCAGAAGACCCTTAGGATCCCTTCCCGTCAAAAGATAAGCTGCATAAAGAGCCTCTATCGAGGCAAGCCCTCTCAAAGGTTCAAGACATCCCGTTTGCTTTCGCGGATAAGCCGTAACGAGCGAGGAAGGAAGCGTTCTTCTTTCCGGACGACAGCAGGAAAGAATATCTTTTTTCATACGCTCGGCATATTGCCAGGTGCCGTCAAGAAGCAAAAGACCGAAGTGTCGATCTTCCCGCGTCAACACGGGCCCTTCGAAATCCAGCAACACGTAGTTCTCAAAAGAAGGATAACCGCCTTCCGAGGGATACGTGATGAATCGGCAATCCGACCTTCCCGAAATCGGCTCGAGCGAGCACTTGGCCCGATTTTCCTTTCGGTGTCGAATGATTACGGTAGGTTCTTCTTCCATAGATCGAACATTCTAAAAAAGAAGGGGCATTTTTTTCAAAAGCATTTTTCCGTCCCGTCCTGAAAGATAATGTAAAAAAAATTTTTAAATATTTCCGATTTGCCTTTTAAATTTTCTTAAACTATACTTCTTCATTAATTAATAAATAAATTCATCAAAAAACAAATGTCCGAGAAAATTATTTACGTCGTCCAGGAAAGACCCATTTATATCGAACCGGAAAAACCGCCGACCAAACTCGCTCCGGGAGCCCTTCTATACGGATCTCTATATCACGCTTTTAAACTGAGCTACGAGGCTCTGTTTTACCTTCTCTCCCCCGACCTCTTTCGCGTCGGCTTTTGCGCGGGGTTCTTGAAGGCTTCGGCCGACTTCACCGCCGGAGGCTCCGTTGCAGAGCTTCTTTCCGAAAAAGAAAGCCGTAACTTTTCCGCTTTCTGCTACAAAGACTCTTCTTCCTTCTTCAGCCTGTCTTCCTTCTTCAGCCCGAAGAATTTGAAATTTCGGTGGATGGCGGGACAACTGGCCATCCCTCTCGTTTTACGCTCCCTGCCTTCGAAAATCCAATGGTTTTCTTCCTACTGGTGCCTCTACGAGTCCTTCTGCTACGGCGAGGAAATCGGGCAGAGAGCCTGGCAATGGCTTCAACCCCCCACCCCTTTAAAAGGAGAAAAATAATGTCGACGATTGTTACAAACGCCACGCAACCGATTTTGCCGAACTCGCAGCCAAGAGGGGGGGCCCAGAGACGGCAGCTACAGAATAGTCTGAACACACTAGCCCGGATCACCCAGGACAATGACTTTGCAACAAATCAAAATTACTCCACTATAGCCTTGGATCAATTAGAGTATGAAACATCGAAACTTGCGCAACTCCTTGCGGAATTTCAGCATACGGGAAAAAACGATCATTCTAAAGATCAACAAGTCGCTCTCTTCCCCCCCGATGTAGCGGCAATTATTCAGAAAAAAAGAGAAGCTTGTAATCAATTTGGAGCCCTCACCGCAAAGCAACAGGAGACTTCGGAAGAGCAAAAGAAATTCGATAGCTCTCTTCAGAAGCTACAAGAAAAAAAAAGCCTCCTGGATAAAGGACACAGGGCCCTTGCGCAAGGCTACGCCGAAATCATTTCAAAGAATAAGTTTGTTTCGATGGAGATCCCTGGGCCGAACGGCCCTCTTTACTTGTCTTCTACTTATTCCGTCGTAAACGACATTAAAAAAGTCGTTTACAATTTTTTTGTGCCGCAAACACACCTGGCTACCTTATCTCTCTTGTCGAAAGGGTTGGGCGTTTGCATTGTGGGAGAGCACATGGTCGGAACAAGAAATCCCCTTGTAGAATTCATTTTCGGTCCTTCCGAAAACGAACTTCCCCTCTGCCACCGGACGGCTTCCACCATTAGTTATGTAGCCTTGCTGCTATTAGGCGAGGCATCAAAAATGGTCTTAAATATTGCCGGAGGCGCTTTCTGCAGCCTGTTTGATGCACCCCTAATTTGCCGAGATCCCGCCGTCTTACCGAACATGAATGACTATGTTCCTGACTTTGGAAGTTTTCTTTCCGGATTCCCATTTCCCGGGCAAGATGATCATCCCGGAGCTACACTCGTATAAACCTGCTTCATGGAGTTTTTTTTATGTCCACTCATCCGAATGTTTTTTTCCAGAAGGGATCCGGCATCAACGTCACCTATCCCGCTCCCCCTTCCGACGGCAAGCCCCTTTCGGGCAATGGCGGCAGCGATCTCTATAAAAGACACTATTTTGCCCTTCAATGTGCCAAAAACGTTTTCGCCTATGCCTTATCCCCGGCTGCTTATACGGTCGGTTTTTTATCCGGAGTGGCCAAACCCCTGATCGACTACCA
>CAYGJM010000098.1:0-3549 GCA_964350295.1 uncultured bacterium
TTCGGATTTAAAGAAAAAAGGAATTTCCTTCATTTTAATTTCTCATCAGGAAAATTTTTGTACCCCTCTGGTCGATGAAGGAAAGTATGCGGAAATAGAACCGGCACCGGCTTCTTCCGACGACGCAAAAAAACACCGGCACCGGATTCCTCACTGGAAGCTTGTGACTCGAACATTTTTAAAAATCTATGATTATTTAGGAATATCACTCCCTTTGATCATTTGTGCTTTTCTGGCTGCCGGTTTTGCAACGAGCATGTTATTTGCTCAAATGTTAAAGGAGACCGATATGAAAAGTTTGATGTCGCAATTCCAAGGAGGTCATCGTTCCTTTTTCTTTCGACTTTTCGGAAATGATATTATTAAAATTGCCGATAAATATATGCCTGCAATTCGAGAGAAAATTTATTTTATGACCATGTCACGAGGCTTCGTCATCGAAATGGGGCCTTTATTAACGGCTTTACTTTTAGCCGGAAGAATCGGAGGAAGTTATGCCGGAGAAGTCGGCATTATGCAGGCTACCGATCAAAATAAACTTTTAGTAACTTTGGGAAAAAAACCGCGCGCCTGGACTCTTTTTCCTTCTGCCGTTGCCGCTTTTATTGCCGCCCCTATTTTAACGGGCATAGGAACCCTTGTAGCTTTATTTACGGGCGGATGGATCGGAATTTCGGAAAAGTACCATCTCGTTCCCGATATGCAAACTTACTGGAGGGGAATTCATGACAGGGTTTTTGAAGAAGCTACCTTTTGGCAGTCGGCTATTGTCGTTAATCTTTATCGTAGTTTCGGATTCATGGTTATCATCTTAATTATTGCTGAAATCAGCGGGCGATCGGATCAGGATTTGCGACCGAGAGATGTCCCGCGTTGTATTACTTGGGCCGTTGTTTTTTCCAGTTTATGTATTATTCTGTGCGATTGGTTATTTTCTCAATTGTATCATATGTAATCTCGTGCAACGGGCTTTCCTTCCTTATAAGATATTTTACGTATAAAAATGCCTTCGGAATCATAAAGAGTGGCCGTTCCATTTCCGTTGGAGACAAAGGATGCCGGTTCTTTTTGATCGCGGGGGTAATATTTTCCTCTTAAAAGAAGATCGGCATCATACACTTCAATAAACATAAGGCTTCCGTCGGGATAATAGGCCGTTGAGGTACCTTGTTTTCTATTTTTGCTCATTTCTCTTCGCGTTTCCGTTCGCCCGTTCGGATAATAACTTTGTATGACTCCGTGAACTTTTCCTTCTTTCCAAAAAATCGATAATTTCGCTTGCTCGGAGCTATCATAATAAATAATTTCTTCACCCTCCTTTCCGGTATCTTCCCTAAAATAAGAGTTTTTGAGATAACCGAGGCGGTCATATACCCTGACTTTCCCTCGCGGAGATCCATTTCGATATTGACGAATTTCTCTCTCGTTATTCGAAAAAAAGAGGACTTTTTCACCGTTTCCTTCCGAAAGGCGGGAGATGATTTTTCCTGAACTCTCGTAGTAAATGCCTGATTGCAACAGGTCTTCCGCATAGATTTCTTCGGAAAGAATGTGGCCGTCGGACCCATAAAGTGCGGAGGGCCCTTCTTTGAGATCATTTTTATAGCAGATTTCTTCCGTTTTATTTCCTCGGGTATCATATCGGACGGTCGTACCGTGTCTCCGATGATGCACATAGGGAATTTTTTCTTTTAATTGACCGTCAGGATGAAAAAAAAGTGCCTCTCCTTCTAAAAAGCCGTTTTCATAAAAAAAGGAGGCCTCCGGCCCCCCTTCTTCATTGAAGGCTTCGTTTCGACCGTTGAAAATCCAGGTTTTTTGTTCCGAAAATCCTATGTCGGCGATTCCTCCCGAGAGACTCGCGGCAATTTTTAACCGGCCGTTCGAGTACCACTCTTTATAGTTACCGCAGGCTTGATTTTCAACGCATTCCAAAGATTGGTAAAGGCGGCCGTTTTCATGATAAGTCGTAATCAGCGAGGAGCTTTTTCCGTTTTTTTGATAGAAGCGAACTACTTTTCGATAGGGGCCGGGGGCAACAATCGGATCGTTTTGAAATATTTTTAATCGATCTTTTTGCCGGATCGTTTTTGTAAAGCCATTCTGATCGGTAATGTGAACTTTTGAAAGAGAGCTTCCTTCTCTTCGGCATCCCGAGAGAAGAAAAAAAAAGCAAAAAACGAAAGCAAGAGATCCCTTCATAAATATTCCCGTTTTAGCATTCGACAATCGAACAAATAAAAAGAATTTTCCTCGCCCTCTTTTTTTTTAAAAGAAAAATCCTTGATAAGGAGGTGGGGAGGGGTGTTCGTTTGCTCCGTGGAGGAGCCCTCCACCCTTTGCAGGAAGTTTCTTATGGTATTCGGTTCGATGCAAAGGGTTTTTGAGAGTATAAGGGAAGATTCTTTGTAGCGCGGAAAAGATACGCGATCTTTTTCCGCAACGGATATATCGAGACTTTCGAGAAAATCGGGATCGGCATTTTTATATTTTGAAATCAGTTGACTATTTTGCTTTTCCGTTTGCATCAAAGAAGAAAGGTGAATGTGTTTTTCCTGCAAACGGAGAAGTCGGTTCGATAAGTTTTCATAGAGTAAAAAACCGATTCCGTTGATGAGAAGAGGGGGTAATAACAGAATCCGACCGATCCATCGATATTTGGTTCTATAAGAAAAGATCATAGACTCTTCTCATTATTTTTTTTTAGATGTAGAGAGGCATGATATCGATTTTTGGAATGAAGTCTCAAACTTTCTTTTTCCGATAAAGGATTTGCGGATAAGCACCGCAGTTCTTTTTTTACGGCTTGGGCCGTTTCCGGCGAGGGAATGAAAAGCATCATTTCCAATTCGGCTCGATAAGGTTTTCGGGGAGATTGCATCGAAGGGAGCGAAGAGAGTTTATAATGAAAACTTTCCGCGGAAAAGGGAGAGGAGAAGCCCTCCTTTTCCAGATTCCGATAGATCAACCCCAGCCGGTGCAGAACTTCCGAAACCGATAAAACATCCGGTTGAAGAGAAAAGCCGAATGATTCTTTTTGTTTGTCCCGAAGAGTTTTATCTATTATTTTTTCTGTTTTTCTTAGGTTTTTATCCGGAACGAAAAAAGAGGCGTATCGGTTTTGTAACAAATGATTTTGATAGGACCAAAACCCTACACCGCTAAAAGAAAGAAAAAGACTTAAAAGGAGAAGAATCCTATTTTCCTTTCGATTTTTTTTAAAAAGAAGTGAAAAAGAGATTTCTTTTTCCAAAAAGTTGACATGTTTTTCCGGGAGATCCGAAAAATGAAGAGCAGCACCCAGCTCTAAAGGATATCGCTCCTTTTTTTCCTCAAAAAAAAATGTCTGCGGAAATTTTTTTCGTAATTCTTTTTGCAGTTCCGAATGGCCGGCAAGGGGACCGATAACGACAATTTTGTTATAGGGAATTTTTAAATAAAACGAAAAAAGAATACGACCTAAGTTTTTTAGGTAAGAAGCCTTTTTTTCTTCCGTTAACGGGTCAATCGAAGGGTAAATAAAAGAACGAGAGGCCGAGAGGCTGCCTT
>CAYGJM010000099.1:0-3497 GCA_964350295.1 uncultured bacterium
AAGCAATCCATATTTCAAAAACCTATATCCGGGGAAATAAAAAAATACCGGCTTTCAAAAAAACCTCTCTTCGCGTTGACCGAGGAGACGTCTACGGGATTATCGGCCCGAGCGGAGCGGGAAAATCCTCTCTGTTACGCTGCCTGGCCGGCCTGCTGCGTCCGGACGGAGGCCAAGTTCTTTTCCGAGGAAAAGACTTAGCCGATATTCAAAAAAAAGATTTAAGAAATTTTTATCGAAAAATCGGCATGATTTTTCAGCATTTTCACTTATTCCATTCCTATACCGTAGGGGAAAACATAGCTTATCCTTTGCGAATAGCCTCCGTTCCCGAAGAAAAAATTCGGGAAAGAGTGGATGAATTATTGGAAACGGTCGGTCTTTCCGACAAAAAAAATCTCTATCCTTCCGGATTAAGCGGAGGAGAGAAACAACGCGTGGGGATCGCTCGAGCATTGGCCAACCGTCCCGAACTTCTCTTTTGCGATGAAGCCACTTCGGCTCTCGATCCGAAAACGACGAAGGAAATTCTCCGGTTGTTAGAGCTTCTCCGCAAAAAACTAGGTATCACGATCGTCTTGATCACCCATTCCATGGAAGTGATCCAACAAATTTGCAACAAGGTAGCCGTTATTGAAAATGGGGAAATCATTGAACGGGGAACGGTAGAGAAACTCTTTTCCGATCCGCAGCACCCGACGACAAAGTATTTTTCCGAACACTCCTTCTCCCGACTCCCCCCCGATTTTTTCGGACCCGATATGCCCGATCACAAATTGCTCCGACTAAAATTCAAAGGAGACGCGGCAAAAAAAACGGTTATTTCCGATATGATTAAACATTTTGACGTGCGCATTAATATCCTTTTCGGCCGGATCGATCGATTACGAGACCTCCTCATCGGCAGACTCGTCATCGATTTGGAAGGGAATCCCGAAAACATGCAAAAAGCGCTGGATCATCTATCCCTGCATACCGTCGATTATGAGGTAATCCGTCATGAGTAACATGCAGCTGCTCCTACGACTCCTGCCCCTCCAGCTATGGAATACCGTCTATATGGTCTTCGTCTCCGGTTTTTTTGCCTGTTTGATCGGAATCCCCGTCGGCATTCTGTTAACGATCACCGCCGAAGGACATATCAAGGAAAATCGACCGATTCATAAAATAACGGGCGCCATCGTTAATATCGTTCGGTCCTTCCCTTTTGCCGTTCTTCCGGTCGTCTTGATTCCGATCACCCGAAAAATCGTCGGAACCGGTCTGGGGACGACGGCTTCCCTCGTTCCCTTAACTATTGCCGCAGCTCCTTTCTTAGCCCGATTGATCGAAAATAACCTGCGAGAAATCGATTTTCATCTTTTGGAAGCGGCCGTTATTATGGGTTCCGATACGCGACAGATCATTACCGGAGTTCTGTTCAAAGAGGCTCTTCCTTCCATTATCTCAAGCATCACCCTAACCTTAATCACTCTCGTCGGTTACAGTGCCATGGCAGGGCTCGTCGGCGGAGGAGGGCTCGGACAAATCGCGATTCAGTACGGTTATCAACGCTTTAACCCTTTCGTGATGATTGTCACCGTCCTTCTTTTGATCGGATTGGTTCAGACCATTCAATGGCTCGGGAATCGAGTTTCATTCCTTCTTCTCAAAAAACGAGGCCTTACCTCTCATGAATAAATATATCCTCCTGCTTGCGGCAGGCTTCCTCTGCCTTTTTACTTCCTGTTCCTCCGAAACGAAAAAGGATTTAACCGTGATAGCAACGGCCGTTCCCCATGCGGAAATGCTGGAATTTATCAAACCCGATCTCGAAGCTCGCGGCGTTCATCTCCGGATTGTCGTTACCGATGACTACCAATTACCGAATCGCTCCCTAGCTTACGGAGAGGCCGATGCCAACTTCTTTCAGCACGAATCTTTTTTACGGGAACAGATACGGCAAAACCGATATCCCGTCGAAATTTTGGCCGGAATCGAGTTTGAACCGATGGGCCTCTATTCAAAAAAGCTACGCTCCTTGGACCATCTCAAAAATAAAGCGGTTGTGGCGCTGCCGAATGATCCGACGAATGAAGCCCGAGCCCTTTTACTTTTGGAGAAGGCGGGCCTTCTCCGACTGGATCCCGGGATCGATCTGAAGGCTACGATCATTAATATTCGGGAAAACCCGAAAGAATTAAAATTCATCGAGGTTGATTCCGCCATGCTTCCCCGAACGTTACCGGATGTCGATCTGGCGGTCATCAATACCAATTATGCCCTTCAGGCCGATCTTTCCCCCTTTAAAGACGCTCTGCTCGCGGAAACGAATGATTCTCCCTACGTAAACGTTCTGGTCGTTCGCAAGGATGCAGCGAACCGTGAAGATCTGGAAGTCTTAAAGGAGGTCATGACCTCCGAAAAAATGAAGTCCTTCCTTCTCGAAAAATATCGAGGTGCGGTCCTGCCCGCTTTTTAATATTTATACGGCCGCATAAAATAACTTTCTTCTGACGAAGGAGGCTATCTGTTCCGAAACGGCCCGTTCCAAAAAATCTTCGGCCGAAGAAGAAATCTCTCCTCCCCGTAAATCTTTTTGCAAATCTTCCAGATGATACAGCTCCGTATACTCGCTCAAGTTCGGATTCGCATTACGAGGGACAGCCAAATCGATCAGAAGCCCGCCTCTCTGAACGACATGTTCCTTCGTCAATACATAATCAGGAGAAGAAGTAGCTATGATGATCACTTCATAATCGCGCAGAGAAGCAGATAACCGCTCGAACGGAAGAATTTTCACTGCAGGGGAAGGGAAACGAGCAAAAGCATTCTTTTCCGTACGAGAAATCAGGGATATCCTTGCATACTTCATGCGTAATACTCGAAAAATGGATTGATTGATATAAGAGGCACCGATCAATAAAATATTCGGATCGTCTCTGCGGCTATTTATCAATCCAAGTATTTTTTCGGCCAAGGTCGGTTTTTTAAAGTTCAAAAAACCGGTCCTGATGCTTTTGGCAATCTTCAGGCTCTTTTGGAATAGGAAATGCAGTTCCTTACTGCAGTCCCGGTTGCGGATGGCCTCCGCATAAGCTCTTTTTACCTGCCCCTGTATCTCCGTTTCTCCGAAAACGGCACTGTTCAAACCGGCCGTTACCCGGCACAAATGAGAAAAACAATCTCTGCCGAAATGACAATAGCCGGTAACCGGAAAGTCCTTTCCCAGTTGTTCTTGAAAGAAAGATAAACATCTCTCTTGATCCGGAAGGAATCCGGAATGGAAATAAATCTCGAAACGATTACAAGTCGAAAGGATGATTTTCTGATGCAGCGGATGAATTCCTTGCAAACCGAAATAATGAGACCGAACCGCCCTTTCTCGATCCGAAAGGTCGGAAGAGTGAAAATCGATCCCTAATACACCCACGTTCATACGGCCGGTTCTCTTTATTAACGAGTAAGCGGGTGTTATAAGTTATTTTTTGATTCCGGTAAAGGAGACAATCGACGAG
>CAYGJM010000100.1:0-3314 GCA_964350295.1 uncultured bacterium
CGCCCCCGGGCACGAACTTCTCTCTTCCGAAAGACTGATCGAAGAATTGCGCAAAATTCCTCTTATTCTCTGTTCTCAGAAGGAGTCCGCAGAACGCAAACTTGATTTGCCCGAGGAGCTCTCATCAAAAATCAGCGACCCCTTCCCCGATCCCGGACACATGTTGCAGCTGGCAAAAGAAGCTTCTCAAGAAAATTATTATCAAGGACTTACCCCGATCCGATTGCATTATTTCGATCAAATATAAAATCGATTTGATATTTAGTCATTCCTTATGCTAAGATGCCACCGTTAACACCACCGATGAGAGGTAGAATGCCAAGCGTAAAAGTAAGAATCGGAGAACCGATCGATAAAGCTCTTCGAATTTTAAAAAAGAAACTGGACAAAGAAGGGATCATGAAAGCTGCAAAAGCTCATCGATTTTACGATAAGCCCTCCGTCAAAAGTCGAGCAAAATCCAAGGCTGCTCTGAAGTATCGTCGCTAATTTTTAGCACTCGGAAATAAAAAGCGCCAATTTTTGTTGAAAAAAAAGCTTTCCGGGATTTATACTCCTATCTTTAAAACTTTTTGAAACGAGTCCCATGTCTGATTATTACCAAATTTTAGGGGTCGGTCGCTCCGCCTCGGCCGATGAAATTAAAAAAGCCTATCGAAAGCTGGCTCTTAAATATCACCCGGATAAAAATCCGAATGATAAAACGGCCGAGGCTAAGTTTAAAGAGATTTCCGAAGCCTATGAATCCCTTTCCGACCCGCAAAAGCGAGAGATGTACGATCGATACGGGAAGGAAGGAATGCAGGGTTTTGCTTCCGCTCAGGGAGGACAGGGATTTTCTTCGATGGAAGATGCCCTTCGTACTTTCATGGGAGCTTTCGGCGGAGGCGGCGAAGGAGGGATGTTCGACTCGTTCTTTAATTTCGGAGGGGGCGGCGGATCGACCGGCCGTCGACAGGGAGCCGGAAAAAAAATTCATATCAATCTCACCTTTGAAGAAGCAGCGAAAGGCGTTGAAAAAGAAGCTCTGATTTCCGGCTATCGCCATTGTTCCCGTTGTTCGGGATCGGGAGCCGCTAATCCCGATGCGATAAAAACCTGTACGCACTGCAACGGTTCCGGACAACTTTTTCAAAGCAGAGGTTTTTTCAGCATGTCCACGACCTGCTCCGCCTGTCACGGGAACGGACAAGTCATCACCGACCGATGCAAGGAATGTCACGGACAGGGTCGCATCAAAGAAAAAGAAAAAGTAAAAATCAAGATTCCCGCCGGCGTAGATAGCGGAATGACTTTGAAAATGCCCGGCTACGGTGACTCCGGCGAAAACGGCGGTCCTCCGGGAGATTTGTACGTAGAAATCTACGTAAAACCCCACGATTTCTTTCAAAGAAACGGCAACGACATTTTGCTTGACCTTCCCGTTAGTTTTCCCGAAGCCGCCTTGGGATGCAAAAAAGAAATACCGACTCCCCTTTCCGGTCAAGTACGCATCACGATTCCCGAAGGGACGCAAACGGGATCGACTTTGCGCGTACGCAAGGAAGGGCTTCCGAATGTACACGGGCAAGGAACCGGAGATTTGCTGGTACGCATTTCCATAGAAACGCCCACTCATTTGTCGGCAAAACAAAAAGAACTTTTAGAAGAGTTTTCCACATTGGAGACTCCGAAAAATCACCCCAAAAAAAACGGGTTTCTCAACAAGATAAAGGTTTTTTTTTCAAATATCTAACTCGCCCGGCCGATAGATTTACCCATAAAATACGAAAATCTCTTTCCGTAGTCAAAGGTCAAATAGGGGAAGATTTAAGAAAAAAGAGAGAATCCTCTAAAAGGAAACGATAAGTTGACCCTCGATCAGGATCGGCTTCTCATCGATACGATCTTTTAATGATCTGCCGTTGATCAGATACTCCGATTTAACGAGAATATCCAACCCTTCCCGACACGTATAATCCAGGCGAAGATCCAGGCCTCGGTTCTCCCGATTCACTTTCAAATGGTCAAAAACTTTTGCAGCGTGATTATTCAAACGAACACCTTTGGCTAATGGTTTCAGATGATTGTAAGAGAATATCAAAGACAGGTTATGAAAAGGTTGCAATCCGCAACAGGTCTCTAACATCCATACATTGGAATACCTCTCTCGAAAAAAGGCTTCTTTCCCGGAAAAAGTAACGGAAGACCTTCTACGAAGCTCTTCGATACTCATTAATGTTTCTTTTTTCTTACCCCTCGTTTGAGAGTGCAAAAAAGAAAACGTTACGAAAGGCTTCCAACGACTATTCTCCAAATTTTTCGTAGAAACGAGGTAAAGAGTCCCCCCTCTTGATCCGATTCCGTTCTTGTGGTTATTGCCTACAGCGTAACTGAACTCCGTTTTAACCTCAAGCCCTCCCAGATGCCTTGGCAAATTCAGTAATAAAAAAGCCTGCGATCGGGCAAAAGTCTTCCCTTCAATGCAAGGAAGGTAAGGAGTGATCTTTAGTTCTCCCCCGTCAAAATTACCTAAGAATGAAATCGAGTCGGATCGTTTTTTTTCCGGAAAGGTAAATGAAAAGGGGTCTTTAACGGTAGGTAAAGCATAAGCATGGGCCCAAAAAAACAAAATAACGAAAAATAAAAGTCGTTTCCTAGGATTGAACATGACTTTCCCTCTTGAGAGTTTTTCTTGCAGACTTCCCGCCGGCTGCGTATGTATACACCCGTTTCATTTTTTGTTACAGTTTTTCATATAAAAAACCTTACCATAAAGATCAAGTCATTGCTTCTCTCGTTCCGATGAATCATTCTGTCGTAAAAATCGCTCCAGATGAAGAGGACCCACCCGAAAATTCCGTAACACATCCGGATGTAAGGCAGACAAAGCATGAAGATGTTCCCGTAAAACTTCTTCTTGTCCCGTCAGCGATTCCAGTCGACATATTCTTGCTAAATTCAACCCGTATAAGAGCGATTTTTGATTCCGTATTTTTCGATGAAGGCGAAGAGATATATCCAAAGCCTCCTTATACTCTTTCTTTTCGATATGCAACGATACCTCGTTAAACAAAGAATAAACGCTCAAAAAGGGAGTCCTTCTTTCACGCATTCTTTCTAAAACTCGGTTCGCTTCGTCGAGATATCCGAAATTTCGAAATTTATCGAGTAAAAAGCCGTCCGCTTTGATTTGCAACTGCTTATTTTTTACGAGAACCTTCCGCAAAAGGGTCATATCCTTTTCCGAGAAACTTTCCTTGCCGACCAATTCCCGAACGAGTAAAAAGTTCTTTTTTTGTCGTTCCGCAGATAAAAACAATCCTGCTCCGATC
>CAYGJM010000101.1:0-3193 GCA_964350295.1 uncultured bacterium
GCGAGCGCTTGGCGGAAGAGGAGCAGCCCGCAAGGCAAAGAAGAAGAAAAAAAGGAAGTGTTCGGAATAAAAAAGACTTCATCTTTAAGGACTCGTTTCTTGTAAAAAGGCAAGGAAAAGTATGGTGGAAAAAGCCTTTCTTAACAAGAAGATTCACTTTCAATTAATAGAAGAAACTTTTTTTTAAAGAATTCTCGTTTAATAAATCTTTATACTTTTAAAAGGGGGAAGAGAAAAAAACAAATAAGTATTTGCTAAAAAAATATATGTTATATAAGTTTGTTTTTTTAACTGCAAAAAATATTAAGAATGCTTGAATCAAAAAATAAAACAATATAGACTATTTCAGTAAATTAAAAGAAATAAAGATAAATAAAAAGGTGCCAAGATGAGCTTAACAAATACGGATATGAAGACTCTTCGAGAGCTCGAAGAAACCATTCGTAAAGCGGTAAAAAAAATTAACGGTAAAAAAGAAAATGACATTTGTCGTTATCTCCCCGTATCTACGGGAGGATATATGCACCACTTTACGATGCGCAAGATGAAGACGGAAGAGCCGCAAGCTTTATCCGACCTGATCGATCGTTATATTAATAAGGTCGAAAGCCCCGTTTCCGTCGTGCCGAAGCCCAGAGCTGCCCGGGGTTCTCGAAAGAGAAGGGAAGGAATTTCGTTTTCTCGCTTTGAATTGGAGAAGCTTTTGGAGATGGCCAAGAATATAGGCGATTGTGACATGGTTAGTAAATTGAGCCCGAAAAAGTCTCTGGCTGCCTATCGCAGGGATCTCATTGCTTCGGTAAAAAGAAACGAGGTGAATGAAGAGCTGTGGCGTAATTATACGGAAGCGGTAGCTGCTGCCGAGGAAGAATAATAACGGTTTCAACTTTATTTTTGAAGAAGAGGTCGTTCTTTGGTTCTATTGCATTTAAACGGCGTTTAGGTATAATAGAAGCGTAAAAAATATGTCTATTCTAAATTAAGAGGCTTATCATATGACAGAAGTGTCTCAACAAACTTTTAGTAAATGGCGATCTTATATCTGGCCGATTCACAGTTTTGAATTGAAGAAAGTCGTCCCTTTGTTATTGATGTTTTTCTGCGTCAGTTTCAACTACACCATCCTTAGAGATGCGAAGGACGCTCTCGTCGTAACGGCACCGGGTTCCGGAGCCGAAATCATTCCTTTTCTAAAGGTTTGGTGCGTCGTACCGATGGCCGTCTTATTTATGTTGCTTTATGCAAAAATGAGTAACATTTTTACGAAAAAGAAATTATTTTATGCCACGATCATTCCCTTCCTGGTCTTTTTTGCCTTGTTTGCCTTGGTCATTTATCCTTGTCGAGATGCCTTGCATCCGACGGTAACGGCCGATTGGTTGCAAGCTCATCTTCCCAAGGGCTTTATGGGAATTATCGCCATTTTCCGGAACTGGTCTTATGCCCTTTTCTACGTAATGGCCGAGTTGTGGGGAAGCGTGACCCTTTCTTTGGTATTGTGGGGATTTGCCAACGATATTACCAAAGTTTCCGAAGCCAAAAGGTTTTATCCCTTATTGGGAATCGGAGCAAACGTAGCCTTGATGTTTTCCGGGCCGTTAATCATGAAGTTTGCCAAGACGACCGTCGGTGCCGATGCTTGGGGAACGACTTTGCTTTATCTGATGGGTGCCGTCGTTTTTTCCGGGATCATTTTGATGTTTACCTATTCTTGGATGCAAAAAAATGTTTTGACCGATCCTCGTTTTTTCGATCCGAACGAACAGAAAAAACAGAAAAAGGAAAAGCCTTCCATGAGCATGATGGAAAGCTTCAAGTATTTGGCCAAGTCCAAGTACCTAGGCTGTTTGGCTTTGATCGTTTTTGCTTACGGTATCAGCATTAATATCGTGGAAGTGACTTGGAAAGGTCAGTTGAAATTACAGTACCCGAATCCGCAGGATTACGTCGGTTTCATGGGGCTCTTTTCAACCATTACCGGAATAGCCACGATCTTCATGATGTTATTCGTCGGTAGTAACTTGCTTCGAAGTAAGGGCTGGACGTTTACCGCATTGGTAACGCCTATGATCCTGTTGATTACGGGAACGCTCTTCTTCGGTTTTATCATTTTCAAAACGCAATTGAGCCCGGTTACGGCCGCTTTGGGTTGTACTCCTGTCTTCTTTGCCGTTATTTTCGGAATGATTCAAAATATTATGAGCAAGTCGACAAAATATTCCTTGTTTGATCCGACCAAAGAAATGGCTTATATCCCCTTGGATCAAGAGTCCAAGGTAAAAGGAAAAGCTGCCATTGACGTTGTCGGAGCCAGACTCGGAAAATCGGGCGGATCTCTGTTGCAACAGGTTCTATTGGTCGTTTTCGGAACGATCGGCGCCATTACTCCGTACGTCGCCGTTGTTCTGTTTGCCATCGTTATTGCCTGGATTATGGCCGGGAAATCCCTGGGTCGACAGTTCAATGCCCTGTCTGCCGAACAGGAAGCCGAAAGAAAGACAAGAGAACCGGAGTCTGCTCAGGTTGCTTCCGTCAAAGCTTCCGGGGAAAAGGTTACCGTTTAAAAAAAAGAAATATTTTTTGCGGTATAAGAAGCCCTCTTGTTTCAAGAGGGCTTTTTTTTTTAGAAAGTCATCCCGTAAAAGCGGGGATCGTTCAGCCCCCATTGATAACAACTTCGTAAGATCAGATCGGCTATTTCTTTTGCCTTTTCGCTACCCTTTATTCGGTAGGTGCCTCGACCCGGATCATAGAAATAACATCCTTTATTTTTATTCCGTTTGATGACCGTACTCTTCCCCCTTGTAATTATCGGCGGCTCGAATGGCTCGGACCAAGTAGATTCCTTTAGATAATTTTCGGATTCCGTTTTCGAATTCCTTTCGGAAAGAAGAGTCATAGATATTTCTTCCTTCGGGAGAATTCGATAGAATGCGTAAATCATGGAGTTTTGCCAAAGCTTCTATTTTGGCCTTTTTAAAATCTTTCACTTCTTCGGAGGATCGAGCGATCATGTTAAAGGCTGCTTGATAGGTGCGCAGTTCGGCAGAAGACCGTTCATATTTTTTCCCGACCGTAAAAACTCTTTTTTGTAAGGGCATTTTTTGTAATGACAGGTAATCCCGAATAAATGTCAAAGAATGTGCCGAGCAGTTCCCTCCGACAACATACTTTTCAAACAGCTCCGTGTCGA
>CAYGJM010000102.1:0-2913 GCA_964350295.1 uncultured bacterium
AGGGGAAGGGAATACACTCGTCAAAAGCCATAACGATGTCCGATCCGAGGGTTTTTTGAACCTCCATACTTTCGCGAGGACCTAAAAAATATTTTTTTCCGTCAATATGCGATCGGAAAAAAACGCCTGAATCCGTGACTTGGTTTAAGGAGGCCAACGAAAAGATCTGAAATCCCCCCGAATCGGTTAAAATAGGTTTATTCCAGTTCATAAAGGAATGAAGACCGTTGGCTTTTTCGATAACCTGCATCCCGGGGCGTAGCATGAGATGGTAGGTATTCCCTAAAATAATTTGTGTATCGATTTGATGTAACTGTTCGTGGATTAGTCCTTTAACGGATGCTCGGGTCCCGACGGGCATGAATGCCGGGGTCCGAATTTCTCCATGCTCCGTTTGCAGGATACCCGTTCGCGCTCGGGTAGCGGCATCTTTTTGCAATAATCGGAAATCCATGGTCCTTTTCGGTGAAAAAAGAAGAATTTTATAGGCTTGAGGCGATTCGGTCAAGAGAAGTTAAGAAAAAGGGGAGACTCCCGAGAGGGGTCCCCCCTTCAAAAGATTTTTAAAAAGCCTTAGTTACAAGAGGCTTTTTTCTTAGAAGATAAAGCTCTGGCTTTAGTGGCTACTTTTCTTTTAGCCGTCTTTCTTTTAGCCGGAGATTTTCTTTTTACGGCAGCCGTTTTTCTCTTGGCCGTCGTTTTTTTAGCAGCCGTTTTTCTCTTGGCCGGAGATTTTCTTTTAGCAGCCGTTGTTTTTTTAGCAGCCGTTTTTCTTTTGGCAGCCGTCTTTTTTCTTGCCGGAGACTTTCTTGCCTTTTTGGCAGCAGTCTTTTTTCCGGCCGTTGTTTTCTTAGCCGTCATAATTTGTTCCTCCCTCTTATGAGTAGATACCTTGCCTTCATGGGCAAGTTTAGCTTCGCGAACCGATAGCTTTCTGAAAACTTTAGCTATCTTTTCGAGCTTTATTGTTCCTGTTCTTACTCTTTGTGCAGCCGCTCTGTTGCCTTGTAGCGATTTTTCCAAATCGTGGCTGATGAGGGCCAAAAGAGATTTCATATGTTGAACAATTTCTTCCATGCCTAGAACTCCTTTTGGTGTTCTCTCTAATTTACTCAATATTAATTTTTATAAATATTATGCAAGTTTTAATTGTTAGCGAAAAAAAAATTTTTAATAAAAAACAAAAAAAATCCGTATTTCTCGAGAGAAAAAAGAAGTTTTTAAAATGATCGAAAGTCGTAAAAAAACTTTTCGAAATCGATCTTTTTTTTGTTGTCCGGTATGTATTTTTTTTTTAAAAGAGGACTTATGAAACTCATTTTTTGTCTTTTTCTGTCTTTTTTTTCAGTTCTTTTCGGAAGAGAAAAAAACGGAAACTTTTTGGCTCTTCGCTTACAAGGAGCTCACCATATTGAGCAAAAAGAGTTTTTCAAAGCCAAGCAGATTTATGAAGAGATTCTACGAGCGGGCGGAAAGGAAGAACTGCCTTTCGGCGATTATCAGGACGTCTTGTTAAAGTTGGCCTATGTTCGGGTAGAATTGGGCTCTTTGGAAGAAGCTCTTTCCGTTCTTCATATGCTAAAAGAGGAGGGTGGTGATTTAAATCATGTTTACCAAAGAGGGGTTTTAGAGAGTCGAATTCTTTTTAAAAAGGGGGCGGTTCAAGAGGCTTTTTCCGTCCTGTATGCCTTAAGTCAAAAAATACCTCCGGAAGAATGGTTGGGGCATGATCGAAGCTATTACGTAAAATTAAAAGAGACGACGCGAGAACTTTTCGATAAAATTTATCGAAGGGCCGATATGGATTTTGCGGCAGGTTTGTATGCCGAGGCACGAGAGGGGTACCGGGAATTGGCAAGCTATCCTTTCCCGGCAGAAGATCCTTCTTTACGGGAGGTCTTGACCTTGAAAACGGCAGAAACCTTATTTTATGAAAAAAAAACGGAAGAAAGTGCCCGCTTTATAGAAGACTTTTGTCATGAAAACGTCGATTTTCGAAGTCCCGGGTTGCTTTACCTATGGATTTTGAGCTTAAAAGAGAATCAGTCTTATGAGCGAATCCCGGAAGTTGCCCGACTTTATTTTAGCAGTGAGGGAATGGCCTCTTCGGCTCAGAAGGATCATGTCAAATGTATTTCCGGATATGCCCATTTTATTTCCGGGCGATCGGACATTGCGGAAAAACTTCTCGGTTATTGTCTTCGAGAAAGTCGAGAAGCTTTTTGTCGAGATCTGGCTTCCCTTTATTTGGCTCGGATGTACGTCGCCGAAAATAACTTTTCTTTTGCGGTAAAGTTGCCTGTCCCTCGGGAAAAGGATTTTCAAGAGGAATTTTTGTTACTCCGGGGGGAGAGCTTTTATTTTTTAAAAGAGTATTTTTCGGCCGTCTCCTGTCTGGAAAGGGGAATGGCTCTTTCCGGCGAAGGATCTATCCATCGATTAAAGATAATGGAATATTTATCCCTTTGTTATGCCAAATCCGCCGGAACGGAGGATAAAAAAGGACGAGAAATGTCGGAAAAAGCCGAAAAAATAGCCTATGATCTTTTTCACCGAGAAAAATCGGATCATGCTCTTTTCTTCGCGGCATATATTTGTTCGCTCGGTAACGGAAGATCAAAAACGGCCTCGGAGGTGATTTCTCTGTTGCGGCAGAGACGATTTCATTCCAAAAAGGCCCGATTGCAGGGGGGGGTGTTTTTGGCGGCTCTTCTTCCTTCCGGAAAGGAACGAGAAGATGTCTATGCTTCCCTATCCGGAAGTGATTTTCAAGAGACGGAAGGTTTCGGTGAGGCCTTATTTTTTCGAGGAGTAAATCTCCTTCGAAGGGCTCAAGAAGAAGGAAGAAAAGATGCCGAAGGAGACCGTTTTTTGTGCGAGGCTTATCTTGCCTCCCGCGATCTCGATCTATCT
>CAYGJM010000103.1:0-2436 GCA_964350295.1 uncultured bacterium
ATATGAAGGAACGAGGTATTTTGGAAAATAATCGCGTGGTCGGGACGGTGATGAGTAACTTCGGCTTTTTAAAGGGTATGGAACAATTGGGCATTGAGGTAATACAATCGCAAGTAGGAGATCGCTACGTGATCGAAAGCATGCTGGAGAATCAATCCAATTTGGGGGGTGAACAGAGCGGGCATTTGATTTTTTTGGATCATAATACGACGGGAGACGGTTTGGTATCGGCGTTGCAGGTGCTGAGGATCATGAAGCAACGAGGAAAGAAGTTATCCGAGTTGGCCGGCATTATGAAAAAATACCCGCAAATCCTCGTAAACGTAAAGGTTTCTTCAAAGCCGGAAATTCGGGATATACCCGGCTTGAGCGCGGCCGTCGGGCGGATTCAAAAAAAATTGGAAGATCGAGGTCGGATATTAATTCGCTATTCGGGTACTGAAAATGTTTGTCGTATCATGTTGGAAGGGCCTAATGATGCTTTTTGTCAAAAGCATGCCCGATTTTTGGCAGAAATTATTAAGGCGGAAATAGGGGGGTAGTCGGAACTATGTGCGGAATTTTCGGATATGTCGGTAACAGGGATGCCGTTCCCCTTATTTTGGAAGGGTTGAAAATCCTCGAATACAGAGGGTACGATTCAGCCGGCATTGTCGGCATCAGAGACGGGAAAGCCCTTTTTCGGAAAGATAGGGGCAAGGTCGGTCATTTGGCTGAATTGATCAGGAAAAAACAGATGCGGATGTCAAACGGCATAGCTCATACCCGATGGGCAACGCACGGTAAAGTAAATCAATTAAATGCTCATCCGCATTTTGATGATCGAAAAAGCATGGCTTTGGTGCATAACGGTATCATTGAAAACTATCGAGAGTTGCAACAACGATTGGCTAATAAAAATATTCATTGCATTACGGAGACGGATAGCGAGGTCATCGTGCAAATGATTGCTTCGGTATACAAGGGAGACTTATTAAGAGCTTTGCAAATCGTACTTCCGGGACTGGAGGGAGCTTTTGCCATTGCCGGAGTTCACGTCGATCACGAAAATGAAATTTTTTTGGCAGCTAAGGAAGCCCCTTTGGCCATAGGCGTCGGAGAAGGAGAGTATTTTATTTCGTCGGACGTAAACGGATTCATTAAATACACGAGAAAGGTGATCTTTTTAAAAGACGGCGAAATGGCCTTGGTATCCAAAGATCGTTTGCAAATTTGGGATCGAGACGGTAATGAGGTCATCAAAGAAATCGTTAGTTTGAAGGGAGAAATACATGAAATTTCCAAACGGCACTTCGAACATTATACTTTGAAGGAGATTTATGATCAGCCCGAGGCCGTTCGCCGTCTTCTGGTTTCTCGTTTCGACGAGGAATTCGGCGCCGTTTGTCTGAAGGATATGGGAATAGACGGGGAAACATTTTTACAAACCTCCGGCATCTTAATTTTGGCATGCGGCTCTTCCTGGCATGCGGGATTTATCGGATCCTATCTCTTCGAGGCCTTATCCCGCATCCCCGTTCGTGTCGAGATTTCTTCCGAATATCGCTATAAGAATCCGATCGTATTAAAAAATACCTTGGTCATAGCCATCAGTCAGTCGGGAGAGACTTCCGATACGTTGGCGGCGGTTCATGAATTAAAAGCCAAGGGAGCAAAGGTCATTGCGGTTTGCAATCGAGAAGAGTCCATGTTGGGAAGGATTACGGATCACACCCTGTTGATTAAAGCAGGCCCCGAGATAGGCGTTTGTTCGACGAAGGCTTTTACGAATCAGGTTCTGCTTCTCTCGTTGTTGGCTCTCCATTTGGGACGAATGCATCATTTAAGTAAGGAGTCGGCCCTTCATTTCATCCGGGAACTCAAACAATTGCCCGAAAAAATACAACAAGTTTTACAGCAGGCACCCGCTATTGAAAAAATGGCCGAGAAGTATGCTTCCTACGAACACTTTTTCTATTTAGGAAGGAGCTATATGTACCCTACCTGCATGGAAGCGGCCTTAAAACTGAAAGAGATTTCCTACGTAAGTGCTCAAGGGTATCCGGCAGGGGAAATCAAACATGGCCCGATTGCCTTGATCGATTCGAATTATCCTACGGTTGCTCTCTGCTGTAATCGACATACCTATTCAAAATCGTTAGCGAATCTTATGGAGATTAAGCTGAGAGGGGGACCGATTGCGGCATTTGCCATGCGGGGATCCGTCGGTTTGGAAGAAATTAACGAGGATGTTTTTTATCTTCAGGAATTCTGTGACGACTTGGAGCCGATGACCCCCTCCGTAGATTTGCAGCTTTTTGATTATTATGTGGCTAAGAAACGAGGATGCGATATTGATCAGCCCAGAAATTTAGCGAAATCGGTAACGGTGGAATAGAAATGCTTCGTTTCAGACATATTATCGGAAGCATTTTGTTAGTAGCCGGAACATCCATA
>CAYGJM010000104.1:0-2406 GCA_964350295.1 uncultured bacterium
GCCGCCATTGCCGATGAATTGGGCTTCCGAAGAAAATGTAAGGACCTTGCTTTCCTGAAAGACATAGAACACCGAATAGAGCAGACGGCGGCCTGTTCCCTCTGGAAGGGAGTACTCTCACATAAATTTTTTCATAGAATCAGGGAGGAGACCCCAAAATCCTCTTTTTCCGTCCCGGTAATGGTCCCGGAGGAATCTGTCAAAATAGGCTCACGTATCTCGAAAGAACCGAAAAAAGAAAAACCTACTTATGATACGACCTCCCTTGCCTACCGCAGTTTCTCCTCCAAGAGTTTTGTCAGCCCCACCGTAGATCTTCCTTCGGCAAAAAAAAAGCTCCCCGCCGATAACTTTAAAACGCCTCTAACTGCCCCGGAGAAATCAGAAGAAACAAGACCGGATCTCCGTTACTGGAAATATGAATGGATAGAAGACTTTCTGGATGAAATAGAGTCCCGGGGCGATTCTTCACCCTACAACTTTAAAGTAATAACCGGCTCCGGCGTACACCCAAACGATAACCCGCACTTTCTTGATCTTCATTATCATCCATCCGATTCCCCTCTTCCCTCTCCTCTTTATTGCATTCCTCGGATTTTTACACGTATTTTAAAATCCTCTTTATTGACGAATATAGATTTTTCAGGAAATCAAATTTCTTACCTCGGGCCTGAAACTTTCACAAATGCTCCTCTTGTTAACCTACGGATATTAAATCTTTCGAAGAATAAGATTAAAATAATGGATCCGAAAACTTTTGAAAATTTACCCCATTTACGGGAGCTGAATCTCTCTTCTAACAACATCCAAATGTTATCCCAAGATGTTTTTTCAAACTCACCGGAGCTTCATACATTAAATCTCTCCTCTAATACTGTCAGAGAATTGCCCGAAGGGATTTTTTCAAAATTGCCGAAGCTTTCTAAGCTGAATCTCTCCTCTAACAACATCCAAATGTTATCCCAAGATGTTTTTTCAAACTCACCGGAACTTCACGAGCTTAACCTCTCCTTCAATAATATCCTAATGTTACCCCAAGATGTTTTTTCAAAATCAACGAAGCTTTCTAAGTTGGATCTATCAAAGCTTTATAAGCCGGATCTATCAAGTCTTGATAAGCTGGGCCTATCGTTTGATTATACTTTGCTATTACCCGAAGGTATTTTTTCCAATTCACCGGAACTTTGCGAGCTTAACCTCTCCAATAACCGGATTTCGCAGATTGCTCCGAAAACCTTTAATAACTCACGAAAACTCCGTATATTAGACCTTTCAAAGAATAAAATCGGCCGACTCAACGAAGAAACTTTTTCCAACCTATCGACACTTCAAGTACTTAATCTCTCCAATAACCGGATTTCGCAGATTGTCCCGAACACCTTTAAAAATCTATCAAATTTGCGTGAGTTGGATCTTAGAGGCAATCTAACTCCAACGAAAGAATTCCCTAAAGATCTTTTTCCGGAAAATACTCGTATGGCGCATGATATTTAATCGCTCAAAACACATTATAAATAGTCCTCGGATAATTGACCGCTATGATAGAGCCATTTTCCCTTCCATTTTTCAAAGCGGCTCTTTTCGGTAAAAGATAGATCTCTCTTCCCTTGCGTGAGACGCGCAATGAATGTTACGGTGGCAAATTTTTCCTCTTCGTTATGGTCGAGGATCTCAAGTTTATGAAAATGGGTGTTGAGACAGAATTCGGAAATTTCTTTTATCCACCTTTCTTGATCATTATCGTAATCGGGATGAGCCGGATGGGTGGTATGAATAATATATTCGGGAATGGCAAGGGCATAGGCCGCATATCGAGAGCGCATCAGCCGGAGAGCCGATTTCGGAAGAGCTCCCCGATGAAAAACGCCGCAACATTCCGCATAGGCTCTTCCCTCTCCGCAGGGACAAAGTCCTTTCCCCTTCTTTTTATCTTTCATAACGTAATTCCTATCAATTCTATCTCGTAGTTTACAAAAATTTTTATTTTTCTTCCGGAGGAAATGCAAAATATCTCGAATGTTATTTTTAAAATAAAAAAATACATTATAAACAAATAATTAAATTATATATTAATTAACTAATATTTAGTTATTTATTTATAATTTATTAAATATCTTTTTTATTGTATAATCCTCTTAACAACCCCGGAGGAAATAATGGTTTCAAAAACGGAATGCCTGATACCTGCATCCATGAGCCCGGGCTATACGGATCCGATAAAAATCAAAGACGTTCTTCAAAAAATTTCCGCATCCCCTACGAAAGGGGTATCATTCGACACGGAGCTGTTTGAAAAGTATGTTGTCGGAGGGAACTGCTCGGCACATTATTTGACATTTATTCGGGATTAAATGTCATTACAAAAAATGACATTAAAAAAAAGAGTTTGTACGGTCGGGAAAAAAT
>CAYGJM010000105.1:0-2383 GCA_964350295.1 uncultured bacterium
TTTTACAGGCCAATCCGATGCATGAACCCGAGGAACAAGAGCTTTTCTTTCCGAACGGTCGAACCGTCAACCGAGAAAATCAACGGATACTCGCCGAAAAAGTTTCCCGCATTCTTCGTAACCGGGTACGAACCGGACGCTCTCTTCCTTACATGACGCCCGAACAAAAAGCATCGCATCCCTTTTTTACGAGATTGGAAGAAGCAAGTCCCGCCTGGGAACGACTCCTAAGGGAGATTATCTAAAGAGTAACGGGTTCGGAAGAAGCCAATTTTTCGTGATGAATTCGATCGAGAACGGCATGGACGTAACCCAAAGATTCGTTCGTTTCAAATTTTTTGGTTAAACGAAAAACTTCCGCAATCAGGATCTCGCTCGTACGCGCGTGATCGGTGAGGGATTCATGGATCATCAAGCGTAGGATATTCAGTTCCACTCGATGAATTCTTTCCAAGTCAAAACCGAGCGAAGTTTTTCGAATCCATGCGTCGATTTCATCCGCACGAGTGAGGATGTCTCGTACCTGTTGAAAAGCCGGCTCGAGATTCTTTTTCGTCGTTTTAAAATTTTCGGTATAAAAAGAGAACCCCTCGGCATCCGGAAGAGAAAAGCCGGAAGCGAATAAACATTGCAAAACGATCTCTCTAAATTTTTGCTTGGGCAAACTCATCGTAGACACTTCCGTATTTTCCGAAGATCATAACATATTTTGCACTTTTGAGCCTTGAATTTTTTGTTTTAAATAATTAGCTTGTTCCAAGACCTATCATAAAAAATTTAAGAGGCTCTTTCTATGGTTTTCGATGCGGAAATGATTCAAAAAATATATTTGCACATGCCGGAAAAACGGGCACATGCACGAAAAATTTTGAACCGACCTTTGACGCTTACCGAAAAAATTCTTTACATGCATTATGCCGATCCCCTTTGCGAGGAAGCAAAGCGCGGAGCCTCCTATGTCCATTTCTCTCCGGACCGCGTTGCCTTCCAGGATGCCACGGCCCAGATGGCCCTGCTCCAATTTATGTGTGCCGGCAGAGCGAGAACCGCCGTACCGACGACCGTTCATTGCGACCACCTGATCCAAGCCGAGACGGGAGCCAAAGAAGACCTGATGCGTGCCAATAAGGAGAGCAAGGAAGTTTTTGATTTTTTACGATCGGTATCCGATAAATACGGGATCGGTTTTTGGAAACCCGGCTCGGGAATCATTCATCAAATCGTATTGGAAAACTACGCCTTTCCCGGGGGATTAATGATCGGAACCGACTCGCATACGCCCAATGCCGGTGGCCTCGGCATGTTAGCCGTCGGCGTCGGTGGTGCCGATGCGGTAGATGTCATGTCCGGCATGCCTTGGGAATTAAAATTTCCGAAAATCATCGGTGTCCGTTTGACGGGAGCCCTAAAGGGTTGGGCCTCTCCCAAAGACGTTATTTTGGTATTGGCCGGTATCTTGACCGTCAAAGGGGGGACGGGTTCGATTATCGAGTACTTCGGAGAAGGAACCGAAAATATCTCGTGCACGGGAAAAGGAACGATCTGCAACATGGGAGCCGAAATCGGAGCAACGACTTCCCTCTTTCCTTACGATCGACGGATGGGTGATTATCTGCGAGCCACCGGGCGAGAAGCCATCGCTCGGGGAGCCGAATCGGTGAAGGACTGCCTGACGGCCGATCCGGAAGTGCTTGAACACCCCGAAAAATATTACGATCAAGTCATAGAAATCGATCTCTCTTCGTTAGAACCCCACATCAACGGCCCCTATTCCCCGGATAAGGCGAGAAAGGTTTCCGCATTTACCGAAGCCGTTCGGCAAAATCATTATCCGGAAGAACTGAAGGTCGCGCTCATCGGTTCCTGCACGAATTCAAGCTATGAAGATATGGAACGAGTCGCTTCGATCGCTCGCCAGGCCAAGGAAAAAAATCTCCGTATTCGATCGGAACTGGTCGTAACTCCCGGCTCCGAACAAATTCGCTCAACCATCGAAAGAGACGGCCAGCTCGCGGCGTTAAAGGATATCGGAGCTCTCGTTTTAGCCAATGCCTGCGGTCCCTGCATCGGCCAATGGAAAAGACACGATATCGCTCCCGGAGAGAAAAATTCCATTATCACCTCTTATAACCGAAATTTTTCCGGAAGAAACGATGCTAATCCGGGAACCCACGCCTTCGTGGCCGGACCCGAATTGGTTATGGCTTTCGCCCTTTCCGGGAAACTGACTTTCAACCCCCTTACCGATACGTTAATCAATCAAAACGGAGAAGAGGTCCGCCTCGACCCCCCTTCGGGAAAAGAACTCCCGTCAAACGGCTTCTCTTCCGGAGAAAACTATTTCCTCCCTCCCTCTCCTTCCGGAGCGGATATTCCCGTCGTC
>CAYGJM010000106.1:0-2296 GCA_964350295.1 uncultured bacterium
TATAAACGGTTTCGGGCACTTCCAATTCTTTCGTATCTACCGTAGAGTCCAACAATCCTCCCCTTCAATAATTAGCCATGGAACACAATGCATACCCCCAAAAGGCATGCCGGCTGACATTTTAACAAACGGTCAAAAAAATACACAAGTTTAAAAACCGTCAAAAAACTCTTTTATCTTATCACCGGGCCTCAACAAAGATTCTTTCATCTTTTGTACCAATAAAGAAAGCCAAACGGGCTTGAATTTCTCTATTGATTCGCGAAGCGATCCGCTCAATTCCGCTTTCATCGGCAGAGGGCTAACCGAACTCTTCTCAAAAGGAGGGTCTTTCTCTTCCGGAAAAAGAGAAAGATCTTCGGATAAAGCTTCGATTCCTTTCAAGGAAGGAGATTCTCGTAAGATCTCCCTCCCCTGTATCGTGTCCCCGGCAAATACCTCTCTTTGCAAAACGGAATCCACCCCATTCTCGGGAAAAAATTCTTCCCTTTCCGGAGGAGCGGAAAGAGTACTCTCCAAAAAAGAATCCTTAGGCAACTTTTCTTTCGAAAAAGGATAGACCTTTCCGGGTTCCAAAATCTCGGCCATGGCCCGCCCGATTTCGCCGGGATCAAGCATTTTCCAAACTCTTTGCACGGGATCTCTCGCCGGAGGAGCCGGTAATCTCGGTACTTCTTCATGCGTCACCCATTCCCATAATGTTCCCGGCATATCGACTACTTGCTCTAACAAGCTCCTATCTTCTTCCTCCGGATCAACGCCCATGGCTTCCGAAAGCTCTTTTCGTAATTTTTCTTTTTTTTCCCGATTTTCCTGCCAATACTTCCCAAATCTTTCCTTTAGTTCAGCCATTCCTCCATCGGCTATGAGCATCAAATCCCCGGGATCAATATTATCTCCTATATTATGGAGAAGACTCGGATCAATCGGCCGATCTTCCTTCTCTTGTAAAGGAGGACTTCCGTCCTCACTTGTCTTCCGAGACGGCATTTCGATGTTCGATTCCGGAACTTTCGCGTCACACTCGTCCAATATCGCTTCCATATTGACGTCTTCCAGTGAAGACCAACTTTTCGGCGAAGAAGTACGCGAATGATCAACCGGGGACGTGGCTTGGGCATCGCACTGATCCAATACGGCATTGCAATCCACGCTTCGCAAGGAGGGCATGCTCCTGCGAGAAGAAGCCGGAGAATCCTTGAAAGAGAAATCCGAAACGTGAAAAGAGGCGTCCGGCTTTGAATAAGAAGATGCAAGAGAAAACTCGTCTTGAAACTCCGAATGCGTTGTTTGAACACTTATTTTTCCCGTTGAAATCGAAAGCAAGGCATAATCCAAAAAAGTATCCGGTACGGGTATGCCGTTTCGAGAAATATAAAGCGCCGTTTGTAAGTCCGCTCCGTTTGCGATATTTTCCGTAATGCGTATCCATTCCAAACAGCCTGCTGCCAAAAAGATTTTATAAGAGGAAGGACTACGATCCAATAAAACCGAACGACAACCGATTTGCAACCAGGATAGGGCAACGGAACCTATTTTATCATGAAAATCCCGAAAAAATTTTTCTATCCCGAAGGTAAAATCTGCCCTCGTTACCTCTCCCGTATTTTGAAGAGTTCCCGATACTGAAACCACAAATCAATCCTCCGTTCAAAAAGAAAAAAGAGGGAGAGATCTCCCGTAAGAAAAACCCCTCCCCGTTAAGAAATTTTTCTTCCGCTTAGTCAGCAAAAAATTCCTTTATGGGATCGCCTCCTTGTTGTTTCACAAGCTCATTGAGAACCTGAACACCCAAGGATTCTAAAAGATAGCCTCCCATTTTCTTATAGTCGGCTCCCGTTTTTCCCTCTGCGATCGGAGCGGAAGCGGTTTCCGTATCTGCCTTCGGAACGGTTTTGTCCGAGGAGGACGAGAGAGCATCCGTATCTTTGGCACTGCCGTCCGTATCGGCATCTGATTTCGCCGTCGATTTCTGTCCGGCTGTCACATCGTCTGTTTCAGTCTCCGGCGAAGATCTTCCGCTTGTCTGAACGGAAGCATCGGAAGAGTCGTCGACATCATCCGCACCTTTGCTGTCGGTCATAGCATCCGTCACCTGCGCTTCTATCGTTCCCTTATCCGATGCCTCCGATCTTTTTAAGACCTCAGAATGATCGGCCGTACCCTGTACGATCGGTGAATCGATAGGGTCCGAAGAAGAAATCAATCTTTGATTTACCTCTATTTCAGGAGATGAAGCCTCGGTTTTTTCGGGATTTTTTCGGATCAGGGATGCCAAATTTTGTATGCGATCCAA
>CAYGJM010000107.1:0-2112 GCA_964350295.1 uncultured bacterium
TTGCTGCGCTTCCTGAACGACCTCTATAATTTCTCGTCTTTGCTCGCGATCATCGACTTTTTCCTTTAAATCATTCTCTTCGGAATAAGAAAGCAAAATTTGATCTATGTTTTCTTCCAAATGGAACAACAGAGCGGCTATATGCTGACAATCATAACTGTAAGGACAATCGCAATTCGAGTCCAACGTACAGGAATCATCTCGGGAAATTTCTATTTCGCTCTCGTAATTATTACTATAATTCCCTTCGATTCTGCCGCCGAGGCGAAGACTGCCCCCGTCAATATGCAAAATACGGGCCAGGGCTACCTTTTTCTGTTCATAAAGTTCCTTGCCCTCGCGAAGAACGTTGGAAGAAAAATCCTGTCGAAGCTTTCGAAAATTCAACATATTACTCGGACTACTCGCTAAATGGCACCCCTTCCGGCCTTTGACGCGGACTTGCCGCTTGTAACGTCTTTTCTTTACATCTTCAATACATTTTTTTGAAAGAACTATTTTACGCTTTCCCTCGTTTTTTTCTCTCGATCGGAAGCAAAAAAACGAGATTGAAAAAAAAAACCGTTCCGTATATACGTTTTGTCTTCGAATGCAATTTTGCGTTTGAAAAGTTGCGGGTGTAGCTCAGCGGTAGAGCATCACGTTGCCAACGTGAGGGTCGTGAGTTCGAACCTCATCACCCGCTACCCTTAAACCTTTTAAAACCGACCGGAGTTTATGGTGTCAGACGCATCTCCCGAAAAGAAAAAAAAGAAAACTGCCTCTTCCGAAAAAACGACCTCTCCCCGAAAAACGGTTGCCCGAAAGAAGGCTGCCCCCTCTTCCGAAAAAGCCTCTCCTTCCGTCCCTCAAAAAATACTGAATCACTCCGATGAAGATTGTCGTATATCCGTCACTTTTGCTCCCCGATGCGGAGTGGACATCGAAACGACTCTTACGGAAGATTTCATGAAAAAAACTTATGATGAAGCATTAAGACTGGTTTCCAAAAGCATCTCCCTACCGGGATTTCGCAAGGGAAAAGTCCCTTCGTACCTCGTGGAAAAAAAACACGCCGAATACGTTCGGGAAGAATGGAAAAAACTCTTCTCTCAAAAAGGGTTTGAAAAAACGTTATCTTTGACAAAGCTGCAACCCGCCAATGAGAAGCAAGTTTCTTTTTCCCTGAAGGACTTTAACGAGAAGGAAGCCGTTCTCTCCTTTTCCTTCGAAACGCTGCCCGTCGTTCCGGAAATCGACGAGACAAAAATCTCTTTGAAAAAAATAAAGAGAAACGAAGTCTCTTCGGAACGTGTCGACGATTATATCGAGGCCATCCGTCTCCATCAGGCGAAATGGAATCCGGTAAAAGAAAGAGCTCTTCAAAAAGAAGACTTTGCCGATATCGACATCCAAAATTCCGAAACCGGAGAGCCTGTCATTGAACAAAAAAGAGTCCGCTTGAAAAAAGGTCATTTAAGCGAGTGGTTGATTAAACTTCTTACCGGCATGAAGGAAGGAGAAACGGCCGAAGGGACAAGTAAGGAAGACAAGCTCATTCCTCACGAAGGAACCTTTCATCCCATGAAATGCAAAGTCACCGTTCACTCCATCTTCGAAGCGGAATTACCCGAAGCCGACGATGCTTTTGCCCGATCGGTACAAGCCGAATCAATGGCCGATCTAAAAACAAAAGTTCTGCTAAAATTAAATGCCGACGAGAATGCCCTCGTTGATCAAGAATATAAAAATCAAAAAAAACAACCAAGTTGAAATTAAACTTGAAATAACTGAAAAGATCGGGTCTCTCGGAAGAAGAAATAACGAAGCAACAAACGGAAATTGAAAAAGAAGCGGAAGAGGAAGCTGAAAAATCTCTCAGACTTTTCTTTATCCTCCAAAAAGTGGCCCGAGATCATAAGATCGTCGTTTCCGAACAGGAATTGCGTCAAAAAATGACCGAGTCCCTTTCCTACTTGCGGATGGTTCCCGGCTTGTCCGAGAATAAAGAGCTCCGAGAGAGATTTCTGCATGAAGTGCGGATGAATTCCTTTATCGACTTATTGACCGAAAAAGTTAAAAACCATCTTTTGCGCAATATCGCCACGGTAGAGAGCTAAAATAAAGTTGAAA
>CAYGJM010000108.1:0-2101 GCA_964350295.1 uncultured bacterium
TTAAAAATATTATCCGCTACGCCGCCGTTCTGTCCTCCCGAAACGTGGGTATCGAATTTTAATCGCGTCATTTGGCAGGGATGGACGCTTCGAGAAAAAGAAGATTATATCCAACGTTATGATGAATGGGCTTACGGTTGCGTACTCTATGCCATTGCCAAAAAAAGATTAGATTTTCCCTGGTGGGGAGAGGGAGGCTTTCCGAGGTCGGAGGGACTATTTCTCTTAGAACCCCATTTTAATCGGGTCAAAGAGCAGGGAAACTTTTCTTTCTTTCCGAAGCCTTCCGATCCGAGGGAACAAGTGATTTATGATTTATTAAGACCCGAGATAGAAGATCGAATTTCCGTTAAGGACGCTTTGGACCGGTTGATCGAGTTGAGAAAAGAACCTTTGACAGAGGGATCTTTCCCCAAGGCTTTTGAAAGAAGTTCTTCCCCTTTTTCCGATACGTGTTCCATGGCTTAATAGAAGATGATCTTTTTCGGATCTTTGTAGACATGTTTATGGATAGAACCGTTTTTTCTTGTCGGGAAAAAGAAAAATCTTAATAATTTTATTTTTTAACATTCTCCGGACAAATCGGATATGACGTATATATATGCGCAAGTTTCCGAGGGGCAATCGGTTTTTAAGGATCTTTCGGTCTTCTTCGCGGAAGAGGGAGTTAAGGAAGATTCTCTTCCCGGAAAGAGGCCCGATGTTTCTCGGCCTCAAGATATCTACTATCTGCACCCTGAACAAACGGATGCCTATCAGTTGGGGAAACGGATAGATAAAGGGTCTTTCAAGGAAATTCACTTAGGAAAGAAGTGCGAACCAAATGGGTCGTTCGGGAATACTTTGGTGTTGGCTCGGACCGAGATAACGGAAAAGACCGCTAAAGAGATACAAGCGGAAGAAATCGCTTTCGAATCGCTTCGAGGGTCCGTCCATCCGAATATCTGTATTTCTTCGGATCTATTGACATGTAGCTTACGGAACGGGATAAGCGAACAGATTTTAGTGATGCCCTATTACGAGAGGGGAGGACTGGATCGTTATTTACAAGAGGATCGACTTCCCGAAGAGACCTTTCGGGCCATTGAAATAGGAATCGGGGAGGGACTGTTTTATTTGCACGGGGAGAAGAATATCCTGCACGGCGATATGAAGCCGGAAAATATTTTGTTAGATAAAAATAATATCCCCAAAATTACCGATTTTGGTTTTTCGGTAAAAAGGGGAGACCCTGTTTCCGAGGCTACACGATTAAAAATATTGTCTTTTACGCCGGCATTCTGCCCTCCTGAAGTGTGGGCATCGGATTTTGATAAGGTGACTTGGAAGGGATGGTCGGTTCAGGAAAAAACGGATTGTGTCCGACGTTATGATGAATGGGCTTACGGTTGTATTCTATACGCCGTTTCCCGAAAAAAGGGGGACTTCCCTTGGTGGGGAGAAGGTGATCTTCCCGGAATGAAAGATGGAAGTGCCTTAGATTCTCTTTATCGGGGAATCCGGGGAAAAGAGAGTTTTTCCTCTTTTCCGGAACCTTCCGATCCGAGAGAGCAGGTGATCTATGATTTATTGAGGCCCGAGATAAAAGATCGAAAGCCTCTTAAAACGGCCTTAAGTCGCTTGAAGGAACTGCGGCTACAAAAGGAGTCTCTTTCCGAAGCTTGTGTCGAACGAAGAGATTCTTTCTCCCGTTGGACGTCTTGCGGGGCTCCGCTTCCCGAAGCTATGGATAACGGGGCAGAACTAATACGTAGTTTTTTTCCGCGGCAAAAAGTTCCTTCCGGATCACGGTTTATTCTCCATCCGAAAGAGGGGAGGGGTTATGAACAGATAAGAAACCTGGATCATTCAAATCGCTTGTTTTTAGGGCGAGCCCGTCAACGGGGGGAAAGAACCGATCACGTCACTCTTGTGTATGATTTTGAGGCAGATTTCAAGACACGGCAACTTGCTTTTGAAATGCTTCAAGGTTTGCATTCTGAAAATCTGTGGTTGCCTCAAGAGCTGATTTCATTGGGCGGAGGAGTAGTCGTAGAAATAAGGCCTTGTTTTTTAGACGGGAGTTTGGAGGAGAGGCTGACAGATAAAGCTCTTGAGAGCT
>CAYGJM010000109.1:0-2038 GCA_964350295.1 uncultured bacterium
AGGGGACGCCGACGATGGGGGGAATTATGATTTTGGCTTCGATGCTCCTTTCGCTTTTTTTATGGATGGATCATAGCCACCCCTTTACGGTCATTTTATTGCTGACAACGTGCATTTTAGGCCTTCTCGGCGGCATCGATGATTTTTTCAAACTCAAATATAAAAATACCAAAGGTCTTTCGGGCAAAAAGAAAATGCTCGTGCAGATTCTTTTTGCCGGAGCCGTGGCTCTCTATCTTGTCGGTTCCTTTACGAAAAACTACGGGGATTACATGACGTGGTTATATATTCCTTTTTTAAAGGGACCCTCCTTACAATTTTCCGGTTTTTATGTGATTTTTTTGATTTTTTTAATGATTTGCGTCATTTGCGGTACTTCGAATGCGGTGAATTTAACGGACGGTTTGGACGGTTTGGCGGCAGGGAGTTTAATTATGGTATCGGCGAGTTTGGCAACGATTGCCTTTCTTTCCAACCATTTTCAAATCGCTCGCTATTTGAACATTCTGTACATTGACGGGTCGGGCGAAATAGCCATTTATCTATCGGCCTTGATCGGAGGGTGTCTGGGGTTTTTGTGGTACAACAGCCATCCGGCGCAAATCTTTATGGGGGATACGGGTTCCTTGGCCTTGGGGGGCATTATAGGGGTATGCAGCATTCTTCTTCGTCGTGAGCTCCTGCTGTTTTTAGTAGGCGGCGTATTCGTAGCGGAAGCCCTTTCCGTTATTTTACAAGTCGGCAGTTTTAAACTCAGAAATAAGAAAAGAATTTTCAGATGTGCTCCCTTGCATCATCATTTCGAGTATGCAGGTTGGCCGGAAACGAAAGTCGTTCTTCGTTTTTGGATCATCGGATTTTTATTGTCGGTATTAGGGGTCGTTTCCATCAAATTTCAGTGAGAAGCACGGAATGTTCGCAAAAAAGAAAATATTGGTTTTAGGTCTTGCCAAGAGCGGTCTTTCGATGGTTTCCTTTCTTTTAAAAAGGGGAGCCGTTCTTTACGGTTATGATGATCGAGTCATCGAATTTCCCGAAGGATGTCTTCCGATACCGGCTCTTGACGAAAGTTTTTTGCACGGTTTGGACGGCGTGGCCGTTTCACCGGGTTTCCCCGTATCCCATCCGGTTTATCGGATGGTTGCGGCTACAAATCTCCCTCTCTACGGAGAGGCGGAGTTGGCCGCAAGAGAAATCAAAAACCGATGCATCGGCATTACCGGAACGAACGGAAAGTCTACGGTAACGGCGCTGATGGCTCACGTATGGAATGCTTGCGGAAAGAAAGCTTTGGCCGTGGGAAATATCGGCATTCCGATGACGTCGGTAGTCGATGAACTTACCGATGAAATTCTTTGTGTCGAATTATCCTCTTACCAATTGGATACGTTGCATACGCCGTTTTTGGATGCGGCCGTTTTGTTGAACGTTTCTCCCGATCACCTCGATCGTTACGGTTCTTACGAAAATTACTTGGCTTCCAAGCTTCTTCTTCCGAAATTTCTGAAACGGGGAGGCCTTTTTTATCATAATGAAGCCATCGCTCCTTGCCTCGCCGATTCATACGTATGCCTTCCCTTTTCGGAAGAGATGCCTTTCCCCGAACCGTTTGAACCGTCGCCGTCGATGGAGAGAATGAATTACGTAGCCGTTTACTTGACGGCTTGCGGATTCGGCCTTTCGGGAAAAGACGTCGTGCGCGCTTTCGAAAGTTTTCGCCCTGCGGAACATCGCCGAGAATATGTGAGAGCCGTAAACGGAATGGAATTTTATAATGACAGCAAGGCAACGAATCCCGATGCGGTGATAAAATCCGTTTTATCTTTTAAAAAATCTTTGATATTAATTATGGGAGGAGAGGATAAAGGGACGGATTTTTCCGTTTGTCTGCCCGCTTTCGAAAATAGAGTGAAACATATTTTCGTCATAGGAGCGGCAAAAGAAAAATTAATGCGTCAACTCGGAGAAAAAATGGACGTAAGCACATGCGTTTCCTTGCAAGAAGCCGTGAACAAAAGTTATCGATACGGCGTGCGAG
>CAYGJM010000110.1:0-1863 GCA_964350295.1 uncultured bacterium
ACTCTCTCCTCCCGGCGGAGAGGTCCGATAGCTGCGCCTCCATAGCTGCACCTGATCTTTTCCGAAACGACGGCGAGCTTCTTCCTTATTCATTCCCTGTAGTTTTCCGTAATACCTTTCATTCAGGCAGGAAGAAACATAAGTCGGAATACAGGAATCCAGTGTTTCTTTCGGGCAGGAATCGGCACCCATGGTTTTTAATTTTCCCCGAGGATGCAGAAAAAGTAAGGATTTCGAAGACCGGTGTCTCGACAGAATCAGTCCGGCCGTCATTTGGGCCCGAAACAGAGAAGAAGTAAATACGACGTCGACGGGATAACGGGAAAGTTGATCTCCGACGCGTAAAGACTCTTCGATTCCCTCGCGACTTAAATCGACATCGGTCCATCCGGTGAAAAGATTTCGTCTATTCCAGGTCGATTGACCGTGTCGTACTAATATTAATCGGGTCATCCGTCTCTCGTTATTTTAAAAAAATTCTATGGACCGGCCACGGAAACAAGCTGTCATTGTAACGTACTCCTTGCTTAATTTCCGGTAAAAACTGCCGGATGAAAGGGGGAATTTTCAGGTAAATCACCGCGTAAGAGCCGCTTATAATTTTTGCCGAGAAAAGAGTAATTTTTCATGTTCTCTCCTCGGAGGATGCCGCCCCCTTGTTTTCGGGCATAGGCTTTCAAAAGAAGCGAAACATACAGGCGGATGTGTTTTCCCCTGACATTTTCACGGATGAAGTTCGTGGCATTTTCGGCTATCTTTTCCGCTTCGGCATCATGTTCCCGGGCCCATCGTAATTTTTCTTCCAAATCGGAAAAGTCACGAGCAACGGGGATATAGTGTTCTCCGGGTTTCAGAGCTTCGTAAAACCATTGTATATCTTTGCTGTCCTGCTTAAAGGCAACGCTGTTTGATAAAAGAACTCGATAATATCCCGAAAAGGCACAGGTATTTCCGTCGGGGACGATAAGATATTTATAACGTAATAATTCGACCGGTTCGATCCAGGAGTCGGTGTATCCCTCCCGGATTAAAAAGGCTTTTTCATCGTCCGAGAGCTGAACCAGTTGGGAGAATTTGGCATCCATGATATCGGCATGGCATTTTGCCCGAAAAACGAGTTTGGCTCTCGAAGTGCCGACGGCAATATCTTCAAATAGGTGTTTCCCGCTGCTTGAACCCCTCCAGAAGAGGATCTCCTTTTTCCGGTTCCACGGATGGGAACGGATTCCTTTTTCAAAAACCTTTCCGTGTTTTTGTCTGCTCAAAAAAGCGATGTCATAATCCGGAATCAACAGTCCCTTTTCTCCTTCCGTTTTTGCAAAAAGGAATAGAGGATGAGGGCTTCCCGGGGTGTTGGTATCGGCCAGATTAATAACGAAGTCGAGATCCGGAAGGGGATGGCGTTTATTGGTTTCCCGGATCAAACGGCACATTTTTTTCATTCGCTTGCAGGTAATCTCTCGATTTCCGAGAGGATCTCCCCTGGAAAGGGTATTTAAATCCCAGTATATTTTCCCGGAAATGATTTGTATGCGCAGCAACGGTAAGGTCCGATCGGCAAAGAGGGCATCGAGTCGTTCTCGGGAAAGGTTCTCCCCGGTAAAGGGGTGGAGATCCTTGCAAATTCTTTCGGTCATCCAGGGGGCCGGTTTCGGGCGTAAAATAAAATTTTTATAACCGAGGAGCACAAGGGCCACGCCGGAAAAACAGAGGAGAAACCAAATAATTTTTTTCCTCGAAGGGGATCCTGTCATCAGGGAAATTGTATTTAAATTAATGAAGAAAGGGATTATAATTTTGTCGATCTTTAAAAGAAATCATTTCATGTTCGAGAATCGGTTAAGTAAATTTTTGGCTCGTTGC
>CAYGJM010000111.1:0-1788 GCA_964350295.1 uncultured bacterium
GGAGGGGAGATTTCCGCTTGCATGTCTTTCCCGGGGCCTCCGTTTTTCATCGGAAAGGGTACAAGCATAACCCCTTCGGGGATTTTATCCCAGAGAGATTTTGAAGGGGAAAAGAGGTGAAAAATTTAAAAATCAGCTTGTCGCGGAGCCCTCGGAAAAGGAATTACATCCCGAATGTTTTCCATTCCGGTTGCATATTGCACGAGCCTTTCGAAGCCGAGGCCGAAGCCTGCATGGGGGACGCCTCCGTACTTTCTCAGATCCAAATACCAGCCGTATACGGCGGGATCGAGCCCTTTTGCAATCATTTTTTTTCGGAGAACGTCATAACGATCTTCCCTTTGGGCTCCTCCGATTAATTCCCCGATTCCGGGAACCAAGACGTCCATGGCGGCACAGGTCCGGCCGTCATCGTTATCTCGCATGTAAAAAGCTTTCATTTCTCGGGGATAATCAGTTACGATCGTCGGTTTTTGAAAATGTTCTTCTGCCAAATAGCGCTCGTGTTCCGATTGCAGATCGAGCCCCCACGCCACGGGAAATTCGAATTTCCGGGGAGCCTTCGTTAAAATATCAACGGCTTCCGTATAAGTGATCCGTTCAAAGGGCTTTTCGACCACGAATTGCAAGGTATCGATCAGGCCCGGGGAAATAAATTTTTCGAAAAAAGCCAGATCGTTTGCCTGTTTTTCCAAAAGATCTTTTAATACGTATTTCAGATAGCTTTCGGCTAAAAGGGCTGCATCGGAAAGGTCCCGGAAGGCCATTTCGGGTTCGAGCATCCAGAATTCGGCCAAATGTCTCGAGGTGTGAGAATTTTCGGCTCGAAACGTTGGCCCGAAGGTATATACTTTTGAAAAAGCCAAGGCGTAGGCTTCGGCATTCAGTTGTCCCGAAACCGTTAGGAATGAGGGCTTTCCGAAAAAGTCTTTTTCGAAATCAGTTTCTCCTTCTCGGAGAGTCGTTACGCGAAACAGTTCGCCCGCTCCTTCACAATCCGAAACGGATATGATCGGCGTATGAACCAGTAAAAACTCTTGTTCCTGAAAAAATCGATGGGAAGAGAAAGCAAGGGCATTGCGAACGCGCATGACGGCACCGATCGTATTCGTTCTCGGTCGGAGGTGGGCAATCGTACGTAAAAATTCGAAACCGTGACGTTTTTTTTGAAGGGGATAGTCGGAATCGCAGGTTCCGATAACGGTTACCGATGCGGCATGAATTTCGATTTTTTGTCGTTCGGAAGGGGCTGTTACCGTTTCTCCGGAAACGATAACGCCCGCTCCCGTGGCAGCTTTTTCTCGGATTTCGTCATAATCGGCCGTGTTTTCGGTGATGACGACCTGCAGGTTTGCGAGAGAGGAACCGTCATTAACCTCGATAAAGGAAAAGTTTTTTTGGTTTCGAACGGTTCGTATCCATCCTTTTACGGTCACTTTCTCTCCCGGAGATACGTGGCCTTCGAGTAAACGGGCTATGCTTGTCATGTTACGCTCCGCGTCGATGCATAAAAATTTCGTAACAGAAGAATCTCCTCCTTCCAACGCGGAGGTCCTCCCGGAGTTTCCAAATACTTGGGTAAATGTTGCAGGCGAGGATCGGTCATCATGGCTTGAAACCCTTCCGTTCCGATCTCTCCCTCTCCCAAAGGGGCATGGCGATCTCTTCGGGATCCGAGGGACTTCATGGAATCATTGACGTGCAAGGCATGCAAATGTTTCAGTCCGACCAGTCGATCAAATTGATCCAGCGTTTGATCCCAACCCTCTCGGTTGCGAATGTCATATC
>CAYGJM010000112.1:0-1665 GCA_964350295.1 uncultured bacterium
GTTTTTTGCCTGAAAATACATGGTCACGGGATGAGCCTTAATCGTAATCCCTCTTTCTCTTTCCAAATCCATGTCATCCAAAAGCTGCTCCTGCATATCCCGCTTATCTACCGTTTTCGTCAATTCAAGGAGACGATCGGCAACGGTGGACTTACCGTGATCGATATGAGCGATAATGGAAAAATTGCGAATATGTTCGGGATTATACGGACGCATGTTCCCTTTCTTCCGTTAAGGGATTCCAATAGGCAATACCGCCGACGTAATGATCGGAAGTGGCGATCAGCTTTTGAGGGATGATCTCCAAATATTCTCGAACCGATCGATAACTTTCTTTCGGGTTGGCATCATGCCAACAGATCGATCCTCCGGGAGCCAAAATCCGAAAGGCCAGATCGGTATCCGCTCGAACTCCGGAAAGCGTGTGGTCTCCGTCGATAAATACCAAGTCGACCGAACCGTATTGTTTCTTGAAACTTTCGGGTTTCAAACGATGGGAATCACCGATGAGCTGCGTAAATCGATCTCTTCTTTGCAAAGGGATATAACAACCGACTTCTCGTTTTGAAAGCTCCGAATTATTAAATTTTTTTCCGAAACATCGTCGAGAAACATAGGCAATGGAAATCACGTGAACGTCGGGAAGGACCTGCAAGAAAAAATCGGAGGTTACCCCTTGAAAAGTACCTATTTCAAAAATACGTTTCGGTTTTCCGTATTCCAAAAGGGCTCCCAACGCCAAGTAATCTTCATAATGAGTCATTCCTTGCGAGAGCAGAGCTGCTTCTTTGGCTAACTTTTCTAAAAAAGGGATCTTTTCCTTCGGAGTTTTTAATCGAGCAAAAAAAGAGGCCGTTCTTTCCGTAATCATTCCCTATCTCCCGATTAGACGTTATACCGTCCGGAAGCAACGTCTCCACCCTTCCCGGTCCAATTCGTATGAAAAAACTCTTCTTCCGAACGATCGATTCTTTGGTAGGTATGAGCTCCGAAGTAATCTCTCTGTGCTTGCAATAAATTTTGGGGCATGTTTTTCGTGCGCAAACCGTCATAGAAAGCAAGGGCCGAAGCAAAGCAGGGAACCGGGATTCCTAAATGAACCGCTTCTCGGATGACTTCCCTCCAATCGGGTAAGGCATCGGATATGGCCTCTCTGAAAAAGGAATCGTATAAAAGATTGGTTAACTGCGGATCCTTTTCATAGGCTTCGGTAATTTTACTTAAGAAACGACTCCGGATGATGCATCCTCCGCGCCACATAAAGGCAATGTTTCCGTAATGAAGATCCCAATGAAAAAGCTCCGAAGCTTCTTTTAAAAGCATGAAACCCTGTGCATAACTAATAATTTTTGAAGCATACAAAGCACGAAAAATACTTTGTATGAAACCTTTTCGATCTTTTGTACATGCGGTTTCCGGACCTCTTAATATCTTGGAAGCCTTAACTCTTTCTTTTTTCATACTCGACACGAACCGAGAGAAAACGGATTCGGCAATTAAAGTCAGCGGGACTCCCAATTCCAAAGCGTTTACTCCCGTCCATTTTCCCGTTCCTTTTTGGCCCGCAACATGCAAAATCTTCTCCACTAACGGTTTCCCGTCTTCATCCTTAAAAGCAAAGTTTTCACTAGTAATTTCAATCAAATAGCTAAGAAGTTCTCCCTT
>CAYGJM010000113.1:0-1124 GCA_964350295.1 uncultured bacterium
GTTCTATGTCTTTCAGGAAAGCGAGATCCTTGCATTTTTCTCGGAAATTCGGTTCATCGGCAATGGTGGCGATCTCCTCTACGGGGATTGTCTGCAAGAATCGGGCCAGGTTATTCGTAAATCGTTCCATTTTTACGTCAGGACCGGCTTTCTTATCTTCAAAAGCTTGAAAGCAAGGGGTCAGGGATGGGAACTCCGAGCTAAGTTCCCAAAGATTCATGATATCGGAATATTGTAAGGGCATTATGTTCCGTTTCCAAGGAAAGAGGCAGGGCTTTTCACACAGGTGACGTTCTATGTCTTTCAGGAAAGCGAGATCCTTGCATTTTTCTCGGAAATTCGGTTCTTCGGCAAAGTCGGCGAGCCCTTCTACGAGGTTTGTTTGCAAGAATTGGATCAGGTTTGTTGTAAATACTTCCATGGGGGCTTTCTTGTCTTCAAAAGCTTGAAAGCAAGGAGTAAGGGATGGGAACTCCGAGCTAAGTTCCCGAAGATTCATGATATCGGAATATTGTAAGGATATCATTGCACGTCCCCAAGCAGAGCGGAGGGGCTTTTTACCCAGTTGACTTTCTATGCCTTTCAGAAAAGCGAGATCCTTACATTTTTCTTGGAAATTCGGTTCATCGGCAATAGCGGAGATCTCTGTCGAGGGGATCTCCCGTAAGAATCGGGTCAGATCTTTTGTAAATCGTTCCATTTTTACGTCATAGCGGGCTTCCTTATCTTCAAAAGCTCGGAAACAAGGGGCTAATAACGGAAAATTTCCTTTTTGATGGTGAAAATTTACTCCACCTGAATAGACAACGGACATGATTTTAAAACCACTGATTGTTAGTTAAATTTTACACTTTTCTTACGGAATATTTACACTTTTTTTACGGAATAGTCAAGTGTTTTATTCTCTAAATGGCGGTAGACGGAGGTATATTAATAAAGTTTCGGGTCTTCGGGGACCTTTCCGTTATAATTCGTACACTTAAAGACCAGGGCCCCTTTTACCGTTTTTTCATAGGCGGTAAATAAAGGAATCATTTTTACGAACTCCACTTTTTCAAAATAGGGAATTAGTTTTTTTATGGCGTGCTCCTTATCTCTTTCCATGTCTCTTGCAAAATGAACGG
>CAYGJM010000113.1:1134-1589 GCA_964350295.1 uncultured bacterium
ATGAACGGAGCTCCCTCCGTGAACGAAGTAGCCTGTTTTCCCCTTTTGTTCTTCGGCCATGGAGGGCCAAAAGGAAAACTGATTCTTTCGTTTATTCGAAAGGTTCAAAAAGTATCCTCGCCGTTGTTGAGGGCCGTAAAAACTGAGCAGCGAGGTCATTTGATAGGAATCGGAAAAAAGAAAGTTTTCTTCCGATGAATCAACGAGGTCAGAGAGGCCATCCTTAAGATGGGACCAACCGATCGTGTGTCGGAAGGGATTTAATTTATAAGGCATCATTCTTTCCGGAAGAAGAGATTGTCTTTGTATGCGGGGAACGGAAATTAAAGAGAAGATAAGAAGTAAGGAAAAAGCGGTTCCGTAAAGGAGCCATTTTTTTCCGTTTTTTAGAATTTCGATACCGTAACGGGCAATGAGAAGAGTTGCCGTCGGATAGGCATAAATGCCCCAATTAG